>CAVHAH010000148.1:0-5055 GCA_963633785.1 bacterium | reverse complement strand
TTTTTCCCTACCCCCAGTTGAACTGGGGGTTTTTTAACGCCTATTCGGCTACCAAAAACAGGGCTTGAAACTCAAACGAGTTTCAAGCCCTGTTCGATTTATGTTTGGGATTAGTACATTCCGCCCATGCCGCCCTGGGGTGCTGCGGGTGCCGGTTCCGGAGCGGGAATGTCGGTCACGATGGATTCCGTGGTCAGAACCATAGCCGCAACGGATGCAGCGTTCTGAAGTGCGGAGCGGGTGACCTTCGTCGGGTCGGTGATGCCGCGCTCGATCATGTCGGCGTATTCATCCTTGGCGGCATCGTAGCCGTAAGAGATGGACTTCTTCGCCTTAATCTTCTCGACAATCAGAGAACCTTCAACGCCTGCGTTCGCGGCAATCTGACGAACGGGCTCTTCCAGAGAGCGCAGAACGATGTTCACACCGGTCTTCACATCGCCGGAAACCTCGGGCAGCAGCTTGGCAACTGCCTTGGATGCGTTAATCAGAGCCGTTCCGCCGCCGGGAACGATGCCCTCTTCAACAGCCGCGCGGGTTGCCGCCAGAGCGTCCTCGATGCGCAGCTTGCGTTCCTTCATCTCGACCTCGGTGGCCGCACCTACATTGATAACCGCAACGCCGCCGGACAGCTTCGCCAGGCGCTCCTGCAGCTTCTCGCGATCGTAATCGGAGGTCGTGATTTCAATCTGAGAACGGATGGATGCGATACGTGCCTTGATTTCGTCGGGATCGCCGGCGCCTTCCACGATCACGGTGTTTTCCTTGTCAACCTTTACCTGACGTGCGGTGCCCAGCATATCAACGGTGGCATCCTTCAGCTCAAGGCCGAGTTCCTCGGTGATGACCTGACCGCCGGTCAGAACGGCGATATCCTGCAGCATTGCCTTGCGACGATCGCCGAATCCGGGCGCCTTCACGGCCACACAGGTGAACGTGCCGCGCAGCTTGTTGAGAACCAGCGTGGCCAGTGCTTCGCCTTCCACGTCCTCAGCGATGATGAGCAGCTTCTTGCCGGACTGCACAACTGCCTCGAGCAGGCTGATGATCTCCTGAATGTTGGAAATCTTCTTGTCGGTGATCAGGATGTAGGGGTTGTCCAGAACCGCTTCCATCTTCTCCATGTCGGTGCACATATAGGAAGAAGCATAGCCGCGGTCGAACTGCATGCCTTCAACCACAGTCAGCTCGGTCTTCATGGTCTTGGATTCTTCAACCGTGATCACGCCGTCCTTGCCGACCTTCTCCATCGCGTCTGCAATCAGGCCGCCGATTTCTTCGTCGCCGGAGGAGATGGACGCAACCTGCGCGATTTCCTGCTTGGATTCAATGGGCTTGGACATGGCGCTCAGGGAAGCAACCGCTGCGTCCGTCGCCATCTGAATGCCCTTCTTGATGACCATCGGGTTTGCACCTGCGGCCACATTCTTCATGCCTTCGTGAATCAGCGCCTGCGCCAGAAGCGTTGCGGTGGTGGTACCGTCGCCGGCGATGTCGTTGGTCTTTACGGAAACCTCGCGAACGAGCTGTGCGCCCATGTTCTCAAAGGGATCTTCCAGCTCGATTTCCTTTGCGATCGTCACGCCGTCGTTCGTGATCAGCGGAGCGCCGAACTTCTTGTCCAGAACCACATTGCGGCCCTTCGGTCCAAGCGTGATTTTCACAGTGTTTGCCAATGTATTGATACCGGCTTCCAGTGCGCGACGCGCGTCCTCACCGTATTTAATCTGCTTTGCCATAATGATTCCCTCCTCAAATTAGTCTGCCACGATGGCCAGAATGTCGCTCTGACGAACGATGATGTATTCCTCACCGTCGAGCTTGACTTCCGTGCCCGCGTACTTCGAATAGATAACCTTTTCGCCGACGGTCACATACATTTGAACTTCTTTGCCGTCCACGTTTCCGCCCGGACCCACTGCAACAACTTCCGCCATTACAGGCTTTTCCTTCGCCGTGGTCGCCAGATACAGGCCGCCCTTCGTGACCTCCTGCGCTTCCAGATTCTTGATCACAACGCGATCTCCCAAAGGCTTCATAGTCATATCAATAAACCTCCCTTACATTCTGAAGAAAGTGGTTTGTTAGCACTCATTATTTCCGAGTGCTAACCGCTTACAGATGATAGTGTAACACATTTTCAGCGGAAATCAACCCCTCAGCATTCAAATTTTCTGTTAAATATTTGATTTTGACATTGATTTGCTGTATAATAAACGAAAAGTGAAGGGAGCAAAATCGGATGGATAAATGGGATCGCAGGTTTATGGAGCTTGCATGGGTTATTTCCAACTGGGCCAGTTGCTACAAGCCGAATCGAAAAATCGGCTGTGTGATTGTGAAAAACAAGCGAATCGTTACCACCGGCTATAACGGCGCACCTGCGGGCATCAAAACCTGTGTGGAGCGCGGTGAATGCCTGAGAAGCAAACTGGGCATTCCCTCCGGCACCCGTGCGGAATTCTGCTATGCCGTTCATGCGGAGCAGAACGCAATCATCCAGGCGGCGAAGCTCGGTTCTTCCATCGAGGGAGCAACTTTGTATTGCACGCATCAGCCCTGCGTATTGTGTGCGAAAATGATTGTAAACGCCGGCATCAAACGCGTGGTCTATGAAGAGGGATATCCCGATGATTTCGCACTGGAAATTTTTGCCGAGAGCGGCGTAACGCTCGAACAAATGAAAACGAAAGGAACAGACGATGAATAAATCCAGAATCGAACGTGTGATTGCCAACATGCGCGCGGAAAACCTGTCGCAAATTATCGTTTCCGCGCCTGAATCGGTCTACTATCTTACGGGCACGCTGGTTGCGCCCGGCGAACGTATGCTCGCACTGCTTTTGCGAACGGACGGAACGATTACGCTTTTCGCCAACCGCCTTTTCGCACTCACGGGAACCACTTCCGTGCCGCTGGTTGAATTCGACGACACCGAAGACCCCATCGAAATGCTTCAAAAACAGGTTTTGCCGGGTGCAATCGGCATCGATAAATTCTGGCCGAGCCAATTCACCATTCGCCTGATGAATGCACGCAAGGACATCCAACCCGTTCTGGGCAGTGCTCCCGTGGATCTTGCACGCATGATGAAGGACGATGAAGAGCTTGCCTTGATGCGCAAAGCCTCGAAGCTCAACGATGAAATCACCCGCCGCACCATCGAAGGTCTTTACGAAGGCATGACGGAGCTGGAAGCCTGTCAGCTTTATCTGAACAATGCAAAGGAGCTCGGCGCAGACGGACCGAGTTTCGAACCGCTGATTTGTTTCGGTCCCAACTGTGCGGAACCGCATCACGTTTCGGACAACACCCGTTTGAAAATCGGTGATTCCGTGATTGTGGATGTGGGTGCGCTGTATCGGCACTATGCAAGCGATATGACCCGCACCGTGTTCTGGAAGAGCGCAACGGACGAGCAAAAGAAGGTGCACGAAATCGTTACCCGTGCGAATGCCGCAGGGCGTGCCGCCGTTCGTCCGGGCGTACCGATGTGTGAATTCGACAAGGCCGCCCGCAGCGTGATTGAAGAGGCCGGTTACGGAAAATACTTCATTCACCGCACAGGCCACGGAATCGGTTTGAATGTTCATGAGCCGCCGGATAATTCCTCTACCAATCAAACCATTGCACAGCCCGGAATGACATTCTCCGTTGAACCCGGCATTTATCTGCCCGGACAGTTCGGCGTGCGTGTGGAAGATCTCGTGGCGGTCACGCAGGACGGCTGCGAAACCCTGAATGCGCTCACCCACGAGATGAAAATCATCGGAGGCTGAACATGAACGCACGAATCGCAAATATCGCCGCACTGATTCTCAATCTCGCAATCGGAGTTATGGCGCTTTACGGCGCAGTGGTCTCCTATTCGCATTGCGGCATCAAAACGTTTCAATATTATACGGTTCTGAGCAACCTCTTCGGCGCAGTCGCCTGTCTGCTGGTGGCGGGATTTCAGATTGCGGGGAAAGTGCCCTCCTGGGCGTATTACGTGCAGTATGCCGCTTCCGTCTGCCTGACGGTCACATTTCTGGTGGTGCTGTTTGTGCTTGCACCGGGTGCGGGCGAACACGGATACAAAACCATGCTTCTTAAAGAGGATATGCTTTACCACCATCTTCTGTGCCCGATATTGATTCTGGTATCGGTGATTCTGTTCGAACGCCCCGAATTGCCCGTTCACTGCGCATTTTACGCAATGCTTCCGACATTCGTCTACGGAACGGTCACGCTGATACTGAACATTCTGCGCAAGCTCGATGGTCCCTATCCGTTTTTGCATGTATACGAACAGCCCGTGTATATGTCGGTAATTTGGTTTATCGCCATCATCGGCGGCAGCTACCTGTTGGCGCTGGGCATTCGGGCACTGGCAACTCTATAACATAGAACAACACCCCGGCTTGATTGAGCCGAGGTGTTGTTTTTTTGCAGTTTTTATTCCGCAACCGGATTCATAATCAAAGCGCTCAGCAGCGTGGAGAACACTTCGAAGTGCTCCAAAGAGCGTCCGGGATACAGCGTCGTCAGATTCTCCAGCGTGTCGTATTCGGTATTCATGAACATGCCGTCATAGCCCACGGAAGTATCCGCAACCTCGAAATAGCCCGTGTAGGCATCGCCGCCCTCATCGCCTGCGGCATACCAGTTGGTGGCTTCGAAATACAGATACGGAATGCCCAGATACTTAAACGGTGCGTGGTCGCTCCAGTCGCCCGTGGTGGGAGAAACGATGCCCGCATTCGCAGGAGCGGGATTCTCCGCCGTCCAGGGATTGGTATACAGCGTGTTCGCCTGAATTTCGGGGCCTGCGCCGTTTTCGGCATAATAGCCGTCGAGCTCCTCCGTGGTATACACGTTGATTCCGAGGCTGCGGGCCGTGGTCACCGCCAAATCATATGCGGAGGTTTCCGTGACCGTGCCGTCCTCATTCTGCATACCGCCGTAGATATTGCAGTAATCGCCGAATGCGAGGGAGTCCATATTCACCATGAACTTCGTGGCCGCAATCTCTTCTTCGGTCATGCTTGCGGCGTAATTCTGTGCGCCGACCAG
>CAVHAH010000147.1:0-5055 GCA_963633785.1 bacterium | reverse complement strand
ACTTGACGGCGGCAAGGGCGAACAATTCAGAAACGGTCGGCAATCGTATTTTCCGAGATGGCGAATCCGAGAAAATCTTTGCCTATACCTACGGCGCTATCGATTCCGTTGATGTAGAAGCTCCGATTGAATACGGTTACGAGAATATACACAATATCTATAATAAATACGACACCTTCGGCCCTAACGGCATTCAAACAGGACCTACCGCGGCGGGCAATACAATGTACGGAAAATTCGGCCATATAGATTTGTTCGCATTTAAGTTTTCCGAGAAGAACAGCCTTTTCGAGCATGAAAACCACGCAATCTCCAATTATCTGACTGCAATTGTGGATGGGTTGGTCAACTGCAGCAAGTCATTTGTTCTGGATGATGAGATGTTTGACGACATCGAATATTTATCCTTAGAGCAGATTCAAGATCGATTTGGTACGGGTTACGGGTTTACACTGTCCTATGATATTCCTTATGGAGAAAAGGAAGGTATTCTCGAAATCTTTTTCCATAGAGGAGAAGTATGGTCTTACTCATGGACCAGTTATGACGGTACAGAAGAGTACACAAACCAACTGCATACCGGCGGGGACAACTGAGCACCCGCCATTCAAAAGAGACAAAAAGAGTTGCGAACGCATCGATTCGCAACTCTTTTGCGGTTTCTTATACAAGGCAGTGCATCAATCTTTCTTTGATTTGCTGTACAATACCTCGCGAATGTTTTTCAACGCCTCCGAATAATGATGGCTCTGCAAGGTCGGGAAAGCCTTAATCAGACGCCGTTGAGAAACGGGGTTTTGCTTTACGGTTTCATCGAACTTCGCCTTCAATTCGGCAAGGCGTTCTTTGCGGGATTCCACGGATTGCTCATATCTCTGTGCCGCCCGTTCGGAGAATTCTTCTTTTGCGCTTTCGAACTGTTCCCGCTTGGCATTCACACGCTCGGACATTTCTTCCTTTGCGGATTCAAACCGTTCACGCCTCTGCGCAACATCCGCTTTGAATGCTTCCTCTTTGGCTTCCATGTGCGCTTTGGCTTCCAGCGTGTGTTCTGAAATGTGCAGACCCAGGCTGTCGGAAAGGTTGTGAATCTCGCCGGCCATGTATTCGAGCGCCTTCATGCGGGAAGTGAGTTTGCGAATGGCCGCAAGCGTTGCAACCAGGTCTACCGCAATCGTTGCGAAGAATACACCGTCAAGCACAATAATCAGCGGATTCGGCAGATGTTCGACCACACCCGCAATCAGGGGATGTACATACCTTACGATTGCCACGCACATCGCACCCCAAATCAGAGAAAACAGCAAGCAGACATATCCGCCGATATTCAGCGGCATATTCGAATAATCCCACCATTTCGCATGGAAGATGCGCTCGAGCAGCAATCCCGTGATGTATTCAATGACCGTAGTAAGCACCGCAGACCCCAAATACATCAGCAGCAGATTGTCTTTCAGCGGATTAAGCAGAACGGCTACGCCCACCATGCCGAAACCGTATATCGGGCAAACGGGGCCGTTCAGAAAGCCGCGGTTGACGAATTTTCCGTTTTTGCATGCGGCAAATGCAACCTCTGTACACCAGCCGAGAAAGGCGTAGATGAAGAATAAAAGAATCGTTTGTGCGTAAATCATAATGCTTTATCCAATCAGCTTTTCCAGCTCGTCAACGGTTTCGGCAAACACGCGCATTGCATTTTCAACGGCTTCGGGCTTGAGAAGATCCACGCCTGCGATTTTCAGCTCGTTCAACGGATAATCGCTGCCGCCGCTCGAAAGGAATTTCATGTAATCTTCCACGCCTTCGCCGTGGAAGAGCTTGTCTGCAATCGTTACCGCACTGCAGAAGCCCGTGGAATACTGGTAAACGTAGAATGCACGGTAGAAGTGGGGGATTCGCGCCCATTCGATATCGGTAATCGGGTCGATTACCGCGCCCTGATAATACTTCTCGTTCAAATCATGATAAACCTTGTTCAGCGCTTCGGCGGTCAACGGTTCGCCGGCTTCATACATCTCATGCGCTTTGCGCTCGAATTCGGCAAACAGCGTCTGACGGAACACGGTGGTGCGGAAGCCCTCCAGGAAGTGATTCAGAATATAAGCCCGACGTTTCGGGTCGGTTTCCACTTTCAAAAGATACTTCGTGAGCAAAACTTCGTTGACCGTAGAGGCAACCTCGGCAACAAAGATGCGGTAATCGTGGTTCACGATATCCTGTGCGGCATCGGAATGGAATGAATGCATCGAATGTCCCAATTCATGCGCAAGGGTGAAAGCATCATCGAGCTTGTCGGCGTAATTCAAAAGCACATAGGGATGCACGCCGAAAACGCCCGACGAGAATGCGCCTGTGGTCTTGCCCTTGTTTTCGTAAACGTCAATCCACTTTTCGTTGAAAGCACGGTGCAGCAAACGGGTATACTCTTCGCCCATCGGCTTTGTCGCTTCCAAAACGAGCTGTTGGGCACGCTCGTAGGGCATTCGGAAATCAACCTCGTCCACAATGGGAACATACAAATCGTATAAATGAAGCGCATCCACGCCCAATGCCTTTTTGCGCATCTGCAAATACCGCTTCATGGTGGGAAGTCCCGTTTCCACTGCGGATACGAGATTATCATAGAGCGTTATCGGAACATTATTCGTATCCAATGCGGCTTCGCATGCGCCTGCATAGCCGCGAATCTTTGCAAAATAGCAATCAAGCTTTACGCTTCCGGCATAGGTTGCGGTGAGCGTGTTGATGTATTTCGCAAATTCACCGAAGTACTTTTCAAACGCATCTTTGCGAACGGCGGCGGATTTGCTCTCGCGGAAAATCGAGAACGTGCCGTGGCTGAGCACAGCTTCGTTACCGTTTTCATCGATGACATTCGGGAACGTCATATCGACGCTTTCAAACATATCAAACACATTCGACGGCGTTCCTGCGGCGTCCGAAAGCATTGCGAGCATCTTCTCGCTCTGCGCATCCAGCGTATGCGAACGCATGCGGCAGATGTCTTCAATCATGTGGCGATAGGTTTTCATGGAATCGTCCTGCATGAAGGCGTTCAGCTTTTCGGAATCCATGCTCAGAATTTCGGGATTCAGGAATGCGATGGAAGACTGGAATGCGGTGAGCAGCGCAATGCAGCGGGCTTCCATTTCCTGATTCTTCGTATCGCCGTTATCGCCCGACTTCTTCAAAAACGCATAGTTCACCACACGTTCGATTTTCTCCGTGGCGGCATAGATTTTCTCCAAACCGCCCCTGAGCGATTCCAAAGATGCACTGAGCGTTCCGGGAATCGCGGAAAGCGTTTTGACCGTTTCGGTTGCGGCATTCAAAGCGTCTTCCCAAGCTCGGTCATTCGGGAAAATGGGGGAGAGATCCCACATATATTCGGGATTCATTTCCGATCGGTTCTTAAGCTCCATAAATATTTCACTCCTTTTATTAAATGGATTATCTCGATGCGTGTGCAGCCTGAAGCATTGAATTCTTCAACATCCAAAGGCTGTCGGACAAGTCAACTTTATAAACGTGCGGATTCAGCAAACGCTTGTACTGATCCCAGAATGTCGCCAAATCTTCGCTGCAATGACGGCGAATCTCGGTAAGCGACGGCGAATTGTAAACACGCACGCCGTCTTTATACAGCGGAACGTGCAGTTCCTTCATAGTATAGTCCGTGAGCGTCATGCGCTTCCAGGTATTCACGGGATCGTAAATCGTGAGCGGTTTGGAGGTATCATACGTTTCATGATCCAGCGCAATCAAATCCGCAACGGCCATTCCGTCGGCATCGTAGATGCGCCATAGGCGTTTCAGACCGGGATTTGTGATTTTCACGGGGTTTTCCGAAATCTTGATTTTCGGAATGAACTGACCGTTTTCGTATTCGGCGCTCAATTTATACACGCCGCCCAAAGACGGACAATCTTCGCTGGTAATCAGCTTTGTGCCGACACCCCATGTGTCGATGGCCGCTCCCTGCAGTTTCAAATCGCGAATCAGATTCTCATCCAAATCGCCCGAAGCACAAATAATCGTATTCGGGAATCCGGCTTCATCCAGCATTTTGCGCGCTTCACGGCTCAAATAGGCAAGGTCGCCCGAATCCAGACGAATGCCCTTGGGTTCGTAGCCCTGTTCGCGAAGCTCTCGGAAAACGGTGATTGCATTCGGCACGCCGCTGTGCAGCGTATCGTAGGTATCTACCAGCAGCAGACAGCTCGACGGGAACAGCTCTGCGTATTTGCGGAACGCATCCAGTTCCGTCGGGAACGACATTACCCAACTGTGCGCATGGGTACCCATAATCGGGACATCATACATTTTGCCCGTCAACACATTGCTGGTTCCGTGACAGCCGCCGATGATAGCGGCACGGGCGCCGTAAATGCCCGCATCCGGTCCCTGCGCACGGCGAAGGCCGAATTCCATCACAACGCCGCCCTCGGCGGCCTGCACTACACGGCTGGCCTTGGTGGCAATCAGCGTTTGGTGGTTGATAATCGTCAAAAGTGCGGTTTCCACCAGCTGCGCTTCGAAAATCGGCGCCACTACACGCACCAGCGGTTCGCCGGGGAACACAATCGTTCCTTCTTCAACCGCTTGAACCGAACCGTGAAATCGAAAAGCACGCAGTTCGTTCAGGAAATCTTCGTCGAACAGATTCTGCCCACGCAGATATTCGATATCGTCATCGCTGAAATAGAGGTTGTCGAGATAGTCCAGAAGCTGTTCTACGCCTGCCATAATCGCATAATGCGTGGATTCGGTTTTGCTGCGATAGAACATATCAAACGCCGCAATCTTGTCGCGCATACCGCATTTGTAATAGCCATACATCATGGTCAATTCGTAGAGATCCGTCATCATCGTTAGATTTCTCATGCTTTTAGCTCCTGTTTCTGTATTGATAAATAAGTTATTCCTGCAAAAATCAGTGCACCAATCGAAGCAATCAGCACACCAAGAAAGCACTCGCAAATCGCAAAGAGCATCGTCGCAATCAGCATTATCGGCGCACAAAACACCTTCTTCGACCTTCCGGAGCGGAAAATT
>CAVHAH010000146.1:0-5097 GCA_963633785.1 bacterium | reverse complement strand
GAAATGTGCTGTTGTCCGAACCGACGATATAATCGTCCTCCGGCTTTTCGGGGGCTTTGAACCATGTGATTGCCTGCTCATAGGGGAGCGTTTCACGATCGGTCGCAATCAGATAATCCTCCGCAAGCCGAAAACTGCCCGCAATCGCAGTGTCCGCACGTCCGATGATGCGCTTGTAATCCGCAAGGCGAATCTTGAAATTGCGGTTGATTTCCGCCACGAATCCTTGTTCGCCCTCCAGTTTGCCCTCCACATACACAATATCGCCTACACGCAAACGGAAAAGATCGTTGTAATAGCTGTACGACGCATTTTTGTTCGGAAAGAATACCCGACAAACGCACTGAACCGCCGTTTCGTTTTCTTTACTCATTTTCTCACCTGCTTCGGATACACATCTGCCGCGGAATAATTCCGCGGCAGTGACAGATTATGCTTCCTGTTCGAGTTCCGTTTCTTCCGCCGGTTCGGCTTCGGTCGGCTGTTCTTCCGTTTCCGTTACCTGACGACCGACCAGACCACCTGCGGCAATCTGCTTGAGCATTGCGGGAATATCGATATTGGTGCTCGCCTTGATTGCTTCAAAGGATTGCAGCATCGAGCCCGTCATATCCCGAGTAAGACCCGTAGCCGCACCTTCGCCGAAGAGAATAATCTTCTCGGTTTTCGCAAGCGGTTCGCCGATGGCCTTCGCCACCTCGGGCAGCTTATTGACCACCATTTCAAGCATGGCCGCCTGACCGTAAAGCTGCATGGCTTCGGCTTTGCGCTGCAGCGCTTCCGCTTCCGCACGGCCTTTCAGCTCGATTGCTTCGGCTTCCTTCTGTGCCTGATACAAAGCCGCATCCGCCAACGCCTGACGTTCCAGACGTTCGGCTTCCGCTGCCGCCACGCGCGCATCCTTTTCGGCGTTCGCCTTTTCACGAACCTCAACATTCAACCGTTCGCGTTCCAGTTCAACCTGCTGCTTCTCGATTTCGGTTTCCTTCTGCCGCTTAATCAATTCAGCCGTTGCACGTTCCTCTTCAAAGACTTTACGCACGCGTTCCTTTTCGATGTTGTACGCTTCGTCTGCCTGCGCCTTTGCCTGTTCGGCTTCCATCTTGTACTTGGCTTCACGCAGTGCCAGTTCCTTGCTCTGTTCCGCCATGCTCGCCTGCGCTTCGGTTTCCGCCTTGTGGCCTTCCTGCTTGGCAACGGCGCGCGCGATATCGGCATCGCGTTCCTTGTCCACGATGTTCTGCTGCGCCATCGTGTCCACAACCTTGCCGTCCTTGTCCGCAAAGTTCTGAATGGTCAGGTTGATGATTTCAAGACCCATGTTCGCCATGTCCGCTTTTGCGGCGCGAATGGATTCCTGGGCGAATTTGTCGCGGTTCTGCACCAGTTCGGCGATGGTCATCTGACCGATGATTTCGCGCATGTTGCCTTCCAGAACGTCCTTCGCAAGCGCCTTGATTCTCGCCGCATCGTAGTGCAGCAGCTGTTCCGCCGCCGTTGCGATGGACAGATCGTCCGAACCGATTTTGATGTTCGCCACGGCGTCGACCAGCACGGAAATGTATTCGCGCGTCGGAACGGGCTGGGCGGTCTTGATATCCACCTGCATCAGGCACATATCCAATTTGTCGATGCGCTCGATTGCGGGAATCCAGAATGTTGCGCCGCCGCGCACGATGCGGTAGCCGAATTTCTTGGAGGCGGCAGAACCGTCCATGTTGCGCACCTTGTAAGTGCGCCGGAAAAGGCCTGAAATGATCAGCGCGGTATCCGGCGGGGCGATTTTGTAGCGCGGGAAGAACTTCACCAGAATCAGAATGATGAGGATGCCGATCGGCAGCCAGTACCAGTGCCCCGTGAGCCACCGGAGCAGTTGGTGGGTTTCGTAGCTGGACATAAGATCCCTCCTCAAAATTTAATAACCAACATAAGTATACTAGAAACCGCGCATTCCGTCAACGTATTACATGAAATTTTCATCGATTTAATTCAAACTGCCTGTCAATGCGCAAAAAACCTGCTATAATACATCGTAAATTGAATGATCGATAGAGGCGCGAAACTCATCAGTACGCACGATTCGAGTTCCTCCGAGAACGCAAACAGAATCTGCCGAAAGGGTGTTTCGCCGAAACGGACTGAGGGCGGAGCCGAAGGACGTTGGTTTGCGAGAGAATATCCCGCCGACTGTCACAATCAACCGTTGTGGAGCGCTATCTCTGAATACTTCATTCCCTGTTGTTTTTGGGAATATATGAACGATCGGAGTAGTTACTTCGATCGTTCAATTATATTAACGACAGGAGGAAACCCCCATGAAGAGAATTTTTGCCATCGTACTTGCACTCGTTTTGATCTGCTCCGCTTCCGCTTTTGCCGAGGAATTCCGCGTGGGCATGGAATGCGCATACGCACCGTTTAACTGGACGCAGACCGAACAGACCGAAGGCACCGTGGCCATCACGGGCGGTTACGCAGGCGGCTATGATGTTGCCATTGCTCAGCTGATTGCAGACGGACTCGGCCGTGAGCTGGTTATCGTTCCCACCGAATGGAACGGTTTGATTCCCGCACTGAATGCCGGCACGATTGATGCCGTTATCGCAGGCATGTCCCCCACGGAAGAGCGCAAGGTCAGCGTTCTGTTCACCGATAACTATTACAAGTCCGATCTGGTAATCGTGATCCGCAAGGACGGCGCATACACCGAAGCCACCCAGCTTTCCGATTTCGCAGGCGCACGCATCACCGGTCAGCTGAATACCTTCCATTACACCGTAATCGATCAGATTGAAGGCGTTAACAAGATGGAAGCTATGGAAGATTTCGGTGCCATGATTGTTGCGCTGAATTCCGGCATCATCGACGGTTACATCTCCGAGCGTCCCGGCGCCGAATCCGCCTGTGCCGCAAACGACGGTCTGACCTACATCTCCTTCGGCGACAACGGTTTCGTTGCCAGCGATGACGATACCGCCATTGCCGTTGCGTTGAGATTGACGGACACCGAGCTGTGCGAACAGATTAACGGCATTCTCGCCACCATCGACGACGATACCCGCACGCAGCTGATGAGCGATGCGCTTGCCAATCAGCCCGGTTCCGCCGAATAAGTTTCTACTATTATGATATCAAAGCATCACCGCGAATTTGCGGTGATGCTTTCTAAGGAGAATGATATATGCCCTCCGCACAATACGGTTTCTTTGATTGGGTGTGGTTCATTGTACGCACCTACGGGCCGCAGCTTCTGCGCGGCGCAGGAACAACGCTCTTGCTCGCACTTTCGGGCACATTTGTCGGATTCGTAATCGGCCTGGTCATCGGTTCGGTTCGTGCCATTCCCGTTCGCAAATCGGACGGCGCGCGCTATTGGATTTTGAAGGTTGTGAATGTGATTCTTTCGGTATACATCGAAGTTTTCCGTTCCACGCCTATGATTGTTCAGGCAATGGTTATTTTCTACGGCGCCGCACAGCTGTTCAACATCAATATGCCGACATTGTTGGCGGGCTTCGTGATTGTATCCATCAACACGGGCGCTTACCTGTCCGAAATCGTGCGCGGCGGCATTCAAAGCGTGGATCCCGGTCAGCGTGAAGCGGCGCAGGCTATCGGCATGACCTACGGGTCTACGATGCTGCATATTGTGCTTCCGCAGGCGATTCGCAATATTCTGCCGGCGCTGGGCAACGAATTCGTGGTCAATATCAAGGACACATCGGTTCTGAATGTCATTTCCGTGAGCGAACTGTATTTTGTTTCCAAATCCGCCGCAGGCACCTATTACCGCTATTTCGAGGTTTTCTTCGTAACGTGCGTGATCTATTTCATTATGACATTCGTCGCCACGCGTTTGTTGCGCCTGCTCGAAAAGAAGCTCGACGGGCCTGAAAACTACACCATTCACGGTTCTCAGACGGTTGTCGAGGGCGAAATCAAGGTAAAGGAGGTTGCCGAAAATGAGTGAGGTGATTCTTTCCGCACGCCATTTGAGCAAATCCTTCGGTACGCACGAGGTTCTTCGCGACGTGAATTTTGAGGTAACCAAGGGCTCGGTCGTTTCCATACTCGGCTCGTCCGGCTCGGGCAAATCCACATTGCTTCGCTGCATCAATCAGCTGGAAACCCCGTCCGGCGGAGAAATCTGGTATCGTGATCAATTGGTCGGTTCGCCGAAATTCGATTTGAATCAATATCGTGCACGTGTCGGCATGGTGTTTCAGCAATTCAATCTGTTTGCGAATCTGACTGTTCTGGACAACTGCGTAATCGGTCAGACGCGCGTGCTGCATCGCTCCCGTCGGGAAAGCGAACAAAACGCAATGAAGTATCTGGAACGTGTCGGCATGGGCGCTTACATTCACGCAAAGCCCCGACAGCTTTCAGGCGGTCAGAAACAGCGTGTGGCGATTGCCCGTGCATTGGCGATGGATCCCGAAGCGCTTCTGTTTGACGAACCCACTTCCGCACTCGACCCCGAAATGGTGGGCGAAGTGCTGGAGGTTATGAAGGCGCTGGCGCAAACGGGCTTGACCATGCTGGTTGTGACCCACGAAATGGGCTTCGCAAGGGATGTTTCCCACCGCGTGGTATTCATGGATGAAGGCGTGATTGTCGAAGACGAAAAGCCGGAGATTTTCTTCACCCAACCCAAGCATCCTCGCACACAGGCCTTCCTTACCCGATATCTGAATCGCTGACTTCTTTCCTGCCCCGATCGGGCAGGAATTTTTGTTGCACCGAATGCGGGAAATTCGCCGAAATGAATTCCCGAAACGGTTCTTTTCCGCCTTAAAAGCCGAAATTTCCGAACATTCGCCGCAAAATCACGGCGTTATGTTGCTTTTTTGCGAATTTCCGGTCAAACCTATTGACAAACTCGGCATATACTCTTATAATACAAACAGTTTTGAGGAAGGGAGTCACGATCATGAAGCTGTTCACCGTGAAAAAGTTCATCTCCATGGTGATGCGCCTGATGTACACGTCAGACGTCGCTTGGTCGTGCACTTTTGAAGGTTGAAAACAACCGATAGAAAAGGCGGAGTCGATTGAGCGATCATCGATTCCGCTTTTTGTTTGGAAAGGAATGAA
>CAVHAH010000145.1:2051-5129 GCA_963633785.1 bacterium | reverse complement strand
CGCCCGCTCTCGGCGCCGCAATTTTCGCTTCGGTTGCCTCGGGCGGTCACCGAACGCTTTCCGAAGCGGCAAAGTGTATGGGCGGCGCAGACGATCATTTCTATTCGCCCAATCCCGAAAATGTGAAGATTTACGATTCACTCTATCATGAGTATGAATTGCTTCACGATTACTTCGGATGCGGCGGAAACGATGTTATGAAGCGCCTGAAAGCCATTCGGGCACAGCAGTCTTAAGATAAAGAGAGGTGTATTCGCATGATGGAGGAAAGCCGCTATCTTTCCTTTATGGGAATGCGTGTGCACTTTTCTGTTGCCTGTCCCGAGGGCGAGATTAAAAACCGCATTCTGTTTCTCTGCTCCCCGTGGATTACGACTTTCCAATGGCGAAAGCTTCTGCCCGAACTTGAACAGCTGGGCTGTCTTACCGTTTCGGTAGATTTGCCGGGGTTCGGTTTGAGCGATTGCGCAAAGGAGATTCCGCAGGATACGGGAACGCGTGCGAATATCGTATGGGGCATTCTTGACAGCATCGATGCCGAATTCGAAGCGCCGATGTCGTTGTGGCATTTGGCGGGACATGGCTGTGTTTGCTCCACGATATTGAGAATGGCCAACCTTTATCCGGATTCCACGAAATCGATGATTTTGATTTCGCCGTTATTCTCGTTGAGTCCGGAGGGACGCAGTCGGGATTATGTGCGCAGATGGTTTCATGAAACGGTGTTCTCCAAACAGAATTTCAGCGCATTTATGCAAACCTATGCCGGTTTTCCGCTCGACGACTATATTCTCGACCGTATGCGTGAATCGATGATGCGAAACGGTGCCTGCGAAAATTTCCTTCGTATGATTTCGAATGCGCAGCGTGCGCCCGTTCACGGCATGGGTTTTTGCCCGACGATGGCGCTTTGGGGATTGCGCGATCAATGGATGAATGAAAAAGCCATTTCCGAGATTCATCGTTTGCTTCCCGAAGCGGAAACGCATATATTGAAATCGGCGGGACATCTCCCAATGGAGACACACAGCCGTGCCATGCGCGATTATTTGCGGGGCTGGCTGAAATTCAACGATTGACAGTCTGTAAAAAGACGCTTACAATAGAAGCAGGAGACGTGATTTGAATGGCAAAGCTCGAACCGTATTCCAAAAAGCTCCCATACAGCTATACGCTCGGCGTGTTTCCGTCGCTGATGCTGCTTGAGGCACAACCCAAACGTGCTTTGCGATTGCTTCTGAATTCCGAAGGCGAAAAGAACGAAGGCGTTCAGAAACTGCGTGAAAAATGTGCGGCGCTCGGCGTTCGCGAAGAAATCGCAGATCGTGTATTGCGGCGTGAATCGAAGAAGGATAATTGCTTTGCGGGGCTGGTGTTCGAAAAATACGAAATCGATCCGAATCCTTGCGAATGCCATGCGGTGTTGTGCCAGATTTCCGATTCGGGAAATGTCGGAACGGCATTGCGGTCTTTGATTGGCTTCGGCATTCACGACGTCGCACTGATTCGCCCGTGCGTGGATGTATTCGATCCGCATGTTTTACGCGCATCGATGGGTGCGTTTTTCAAAATGCGAGTGCGCACATTCGATTCTTTTGACGATTATCGGGCGCTGTATCCGAATCGGACGCTGTATCCGTTCATGCTCGATGGCGCAAAAACGCTGAATGAAGTTGCGGCGCATGCGGTGAAGCCGTATTCTCTGGTGTTCGGAAATGAGGCATCCGGACTTCCCAAGCACTTTGCAACGCTGGGACAGAGCGTGTTTATACCGCAAAGCGATGAAATCGATTCCCTGAATCTGGCAGTGGCCGTTTCGGTGGGCGCATATACCTTTTTACACGGAGGAGAAAAAAATGAACGATAAGGTTCTTGAAATTTACGAAGCATCCGTTGCGGCGGTGAATGCTCTGCTTAATGAGAATCGTCCGCACTTTAATCCCGTTCGCCTGTTGGTTGTCGGCGGGTCGAGCAGTGAAATCGCCGGCGGTGTAATCGGCCATAATTCCACTTACGAACTCGGCGAAGCGCTCGCCAATGCGGTGCTGGATCGTGCGGAAGCGGTCGGTTTTGATTGCGCATTTCAGTGCTGCGAACATTTGAATCGTTCATTGGTGGTTGAACGCACAACGGCCGAAAAATACGGTTTTGAAATCGTATGCGCCGTTCCGCAGCCTAAGGCGGGCGGTTCTCTCGCAACTGCGGCATGGCGTCGCATGAAGGATCCCGTTTTGGTGGAACGCATTCAGGCGGATGCCGGACTGGATGTCGGACAAACGCTGATCGGAATGCATCTGCGCAGCGTTGCGGTGCCCATTCGCCTTCAGCCGGATCATATCGGCAACGCTCAGGTAACCGCCGCACGCACACGCCCGAAGCTGATTGGCGGAGAACGTGCGAAATATTCCGAATAATTCAAAGGAGGGGTTTCATGTTTTCGCGCTATTTGAATGAATTGTTGCGCTATGAATCGTTTGATTTTTCATCGCTGAAGCGCATTTCTCCCGTTGTGAAGGCATTCGTAGGCGGCGATGCGCGCAAATGGCCGGGCGATATGAAGCTCTCCGAACGTTTGTTTTTTTCCCGCGATTACGAGAGTCTTCAGCGTTCACGCAGAAATATGCTCGAATCCATTTTGCACGAGGAAGCGACCGAGGAAAATCTTCGGGATGCGCTGGATTTGATTTGTGCGATTTGCGAGGAATCCACATGGGCCTATATCTCCGAAAATGAACCGTTCAACGACGAAGCGTTTCCGCCAATCAACCTTTTGGCTGCCGAAACGGCCGTTTTGTTCGGATGGACGGTGTGCATACTGGGCGATAAACTGGACAAAATCAGCCCGAGTATCACGGCACGAATGCTCTCGGAGGTGCGTAAACGCGTGTTCCGTTCGGCCTTCGTGCGCGATGATTACCCGTTTATGGTAGGCGAAAGTCCCTATTCGCTGACAATCATCGTGGATATTGCGATTGCCGCACTGTTCCTCGAGAGCGATAGATCACGTCTGGCTCGGTTATTGCGCCGCTTCTTTGCGAAAATCGACGAGCTTGCGGGAAAACGTTCTCGCTTTTATGT
>CAVHAH010000145.1:0-2041 GCA_963633785.1 bacterium | reverse complement strand
CCTTTGGAGCAGAGCGTTACCGACATTGTTTCCATGACCGATTTCGTTTGCCTCATTCAGCTTTTGACGAATGGCACCGTTGATCCTTCGCATACCACCCCCGATCGGGAATGCACGGATGAAATTCTGTTTGCGTGGATTGTCGATGATTATTTCGTGGATCCGGCGGGGAAGGGCATGAAACCGCCGATTTCCGGAAGCGATGTCTTCCGTATCGGAAAAATATGTTCGGATAAGGAACTGGCGGCGCTCGGCACACAGCTGCATCTTTTGCGCAAAATTTCGCCGCGCACCATCACGGGGCGAATGCTTGAACCGATGTTCGCCTCCCAAATTGATGCGAACAATAACAAACCGCCTCGCCTGAAGTATGCGGCATTGCGTGAAAATCGACTGATGTGTGTTCGCATGAGTGATTTGTATTGCGCTATGCACACGGGCGGCGGACAGGGAAACATCGGGGATATCATTATGTTCATGAACGGCAGTCCGTTGATTCCGTGCATGAATCATACTTCCGAATTGCGTAATCTTCCTACATTCAATAATCAGATGCAGCAAAAAGAACCGAAGGCACAATGCATTGCGGATTTTGCAACCTATGATGACCGCGAGAGTTTGTCTATCGATCTCACGCAGGCATATCCGCAGGAAGCTTCGTTGAAAAGCTATCAGAGAACGGTTCTTGCCATGCGCAACGAATACACTTTGAGAATTATCGAAGCCGTGCAGTTTTCAAAGCCTTCTTCGGCGGTATTCTCCATCGTTTGTGCGATTCGTCCGACGGTGGTTTCCTCGGCGGTGCGCATCGGTCAGATTCGCCTGACATGGGAAGGAAATCTCGCAGTCAGCCAAACTCCTTTGGAAGACGGGCTTACGCAGATTTCATTCTCAACACAGGAAGATATTTCCGGAGGCATATACACCTTTAATTTCGAATTGCCGTAAATAGATTTTCTATAAAGGCAATAGCAAAAAACGACCGTTGGCGTTTGCGAGGAGCTTCTTCCTTGCGATTTCCGACGGTCGTTTTCTTTTCTTTATGAACAGCATGTTGAAGAATAAAATGAGAATAATTCTCTCAATTATATTGCAATTCACGTTTAATTATGCTATACTGTGATAAATTATTTATCATTCATGTTTGAAGCATGAATGAGGATGGAGGAATTCCGATGAAGAAGTTTGTGAAGAGTTTTCTGGTTCTTGGAATGGTTTTGGCGTTTCTGCTTACTTTAACGGCTTGCGGAAGCGATAAGAAGGAAACGACGGCTGCGAGCAATGTCAGCGGCAAGACCTATGCTTTTGAAAGCTATACGCTGGACGGCGAAG
This sequence comes from bacterium, assembly GCA_963633785.1. GTDB lineage: Bacteria > Bacillota > Clostridia > Christensenellales > Aristaeellaceae > Faecivicinus. Next base: position 709 of record CAVHAH010000145.1, on the reverse strand, counting down.
ATGCAACGGAAAGTCTCACGGCTGTCTACGCTTCGCAGAAGTTTGAATTCAAGGCCGATGGCGTTTGCGAACAGACGATTGTCTGGGCAGAGGAGATGGCGGCGCTCATGGGCGCAGATCCCGTTGTCGTTTCCGGCACCTATACCGAAGATGGAAACAATGTTACCGCAACCTTCCCGGTTGAAGGCGAAGAGGATACCGTAATGGCGTTCACCGTGGACGGAGATACGCTTCAGCTGGTGGAAGAAGGAAGCACGACGGTTTACCGTGTAAGTTCCGAATCCTGATAATTTATACAATGTAAACGGGGCGCGTGCGGCGTGGGTTCTCCATGAATCGGACGTCGCCTCGTTCTTTTCGTTATGAAAGAAGAAGTGAAATGAAAGCGGAACTGATGCGATATTTTCCCATTGCGAGGTTTTTGAAGCAATCTTTGGGAGAACAATTTCAGGTTTTTCTGGTCGATGCCGACAATTTGAATGCACCGATTCGCTTTTCCGAGGAAGGGCTTTTGAAGGAAACATTGGGCGAAGACGAAGTTGCATTGCTGGCTGAAATCCTTCAAAGCACGGCGTTGAAAACTCGGGAAGCCTTTACGCTTTATGCGGGAAACGATGAAGGACTGGCGTCGGAGAAAAAATCGATTCTGAGCATTCGTAATGCGGCGGATGAAATTGTCGGTTTTCTCTGCCTTTTTGAAAAACAGAGC
>CAVHAH010000144.1:0-5148 GCA_963633785.1 bacterium | reverse complement strand
TCAGCGTTCGTCCAAGCGTTTCACTCATTCGAATCTGACTGTTTCTTGTACGTTTATTACGTTTCTCTGTATCGTTTTCAAGGATCGCTCGCTGTCATCGAATCACTCACTCGCTGACAGCTTAGTTAGTATAGCAAAAACAAGGGCGTTTGTCAAGTACTTTTTTTCATTTGTTCAAAACACACTATATTGTATTCAATCATCGGTATTTAAAACGATATATTGTGGTTTTTGCCGTTTTTGCCACTTTTCTTCGGAAATTTTCTTTTGTTAAGAAATTGCGCAAAAAAATGCTTCCTTGCGGAAGCATTCAGAAATGAACGATAACCTCTCCGGAATCGCCGACCTCGGCATCGTTCAGATACAGGCGCAAATCGCCGTTTTCCTGCCATTCGTAGTTCAGTTTCGCCGCGCTCTGCGCACCGAGATACACCCGTCCTTCCGTTTCCGCGTTCGTATTATAGAAGATTCCCGCAACGCGCGGATAGGCGATGAAATAGTATCCGTAAGCGCCGACGGGGTAATCGTCTTCGCTTTCGAGGGTATCGGCCTCTTCGGGATGATTTTCAAGGATATACGCCTTGCGCTGCTCCATGCGGTCCATGGTCTGCTGCAGCGATTCCTCGGTGTTGGCGGCGTCGGAAAGGTCGTATCCCGTGTCCACGCCCCGCAGAATCACCGCCTGTGTGCCGTTGGGAGACTGCAAAACGGAATATTCGCTTGGCAGAAGCAAAGTGACATACGTTGAAACCTGATCCAGCACGGCCGTTCCCGCCAGCATCACGACCATGGCCGCCAGAAACCCGACGACGCATTTCACGACTCTCGACGGAATCTTTCGAATCAGCCACACCAGCAATACCACAATCAGCGAAAGCGTGAGCAGCAGCACGCCCACGATATTCAGATAATTTTGAATCAGCACATAGCCCATGCGCTCCAGCACATTCACAACCACCAGAATCAGCGAAAGAACGCCGATATAGACCATGGTGATTTTCCCGAGCGTGCCGATTGGTTTTCTTTCTTTATTCATGCAGAACCTCCACCCTAGTAAATTCCCCGTTCATGCAGGCTTTTCAGCGCCGCACGCACCTTTTCCCGATCCGCGCGATAGGTTACGCCGAACCAGGTGGCCTCCGTTTCCAGCACGCGAACGCTCAGCTTGCCTTTGCGAATCAGCGTGTCCACCATTTCGGGAAGCAGGCATTCCGCCGCAATATCGCCCGACTGAATGTTTTTCAGAAAGCGTTCGAAATGGTTCTGCATACAGGGGAAGATGTCCTGCGAGAATCCCCAGAAATTCATGGAAACGGGCGATTCGGGATCGAGAATCCTCGGCGTTTGCGTTTCTTCGAAAATGGTTCCGTCCTCCCGCAGAGAGATTTTGCGAACCTCGCGCACGCCCGTGAGCATGCCGTTTTCAATGGCGCACAGTCCTCTTGTGACGCTTCCGCTGGGGCTGACCGTGTTCTTCAGGCGATAACCCATCATGGCCGCCTGATTTTCGCCCATGCCGCCGACCAGGAAATCATACATCTGTCGGAAGGATTCAACGCCGTAGTAGTCGTCGGCATTGATCACCGCAAACGGTTCTTTCACAAACGCCCGCGCACACAAAACCGCATGCACCGTTCCGAACGGCTTCACGCGCCCTTCGGGGATTTTGTAGAACGAAGGAATCGAGGCGAAATCCTGTTCGGCATAGCAGACCTCGATTTCGCTTTCAAGGCGCCGTCCGCAGATGGCGCGAATCTTTTCCCGCATGCCGGGGCGAATGATGAATACCGCCTTGTCGAAGCCCGCGCGCTTCGCATCGTGCACGGAGTATTCCAGCAGAATTTCTCCGTTGGGGCCCATGCCCTCCACCTGTTTCTCGCTGCCGTAGCGGGACGCCATGCCCGCCGCCATGATAACCAGAGCCGCCTTGCTCATACGAGATTCACCTCCCGTCTGTGCTTCCGAAGCCGCCCACACGTTCGCCCACGGCCGAATCCGAAACGGTGATTCCGAACGGCACGAAAATGCCCTGCGCAACGGCGTCGCCCGCATGCACTTCCAGCGTTTTGCCCGTGCGGGAATCGTTGGTCAGCTTCACCATGATATGGCCTTCGTTTTTCGCAAAATAGTAGTCCGCATCGATAATGCCGACGGTATTGTCCAACTGAAGGCGATATTTGAATCCCAGACCGCTTCTGGGAAACAGCATCAGCACCCAGCCCTCTTCCATTTTCGCGCGAATGCCCGTGGGCATCAGAATGCTCTCGCCGGGCGCGAGCGAAAAATCGAAGGGCGCATGGAAATCATAGCCGGCGGAACCTGCGGTGGCCCGTTCGGGAAGGCGCAGCGATTCGGGTTTCACGGGAAAATCCTTTTCGATTTGCGCGCGGCTGATGATTTCGAATTCCGCAATTCTGTTCATATATAATTCCTTTATAACGGTTTATTCTTTCCGCATTATACCACGAAACGAAACGCTCTGTCAATGCGAACGCCCCTTGCGAAATTTCACACTAACTTCACAATAAGTTGATTTTACGTTGATATGCCTCCCGTATAATGAAACCATCAGTTGAAAGGAGTATATCATCTTGAGCGATCAAAATAAGAAAAACAACACGCCCAAAGAAACCATGCAGAAGCTGCTGCATTCGCCGCTGATTTACCTAGTGGTGGTGCTGGTGATTTTCCTGGTGGCAAGCGTGATTTCTTCTCCGAAAGCAAGTCTTGTAACGGAGGTCGGCTATTCGGAATTCCTGGATATGCTGGATGCGGGGCAGATTGAATCGGTCACCGTTGAAGGCTACACAATCACGGCGAAAATCAAATCGACCAGCGATTTGAGCGCCCCGGCCTACTGCACCACCCGCATGGTCACCAATTCGTCGCTGGCGGCAAGGCTTGAAAGCGCAGGCGTGGAATTCAGCGAAACGGACGTAACCGAGTCCACATCGCTGCTTGAGATTCTGGTTATGTACCTGCCCACGCTTCTGTTTATCGGGCTGATTGTGTACTGGTTCATTGCGATGCGCAAAATGCGCAAGGGCATGAGCGGCGAAGGTGCCGCATCGGACGACAACGTCGGCGGCCCGTTCTCGTTCATGAAGAGCAAGGCCAAGCAGTTCGACATGAAAAACTGCGATACCCGATTCTCGGACGTTGCCGGTCAGGACGAGGCGAAGGAATCGCTGATGGAAATCGTCGATATCCTGAAAAACCCCGACAAATACACCTCCATCGGCGCACAGGTTCCCAAGGGAGCGCTGCTGGTAGGCCCTCCCGGAACGGGCAAAACCCTTCTGGCGAAGGCGGTTGCGGGCGAAGCGGGCTGTCCGTTCTTCTTCGTGAGCGGCTCGCAGTTTGTGGAAATGTTCGTGGGTGCGGGCGCGGCGCGCGTGCGTGATTTGTTCAAGCAGGCGGCGGCAAAGGCACCGTGCATCATCTTCATCGACGAAATCGACGCCGTGGGCAAAAAGCGTGATTCCAGCGGCATCGCCAACAACGACGAACAGGAGCAAACGCTCAACCAGCTGCTTGCGGAAATGGACGGTTTCGAGCCCGGCAAGGGCATCATGGTGCTCGGCGCAACGAACCGCCCCGAGATTCTGGACAAGGCGCTTTTGCGTCCCGGCCGTTTCGACCGCAGAATTCCCGTTGAACTGCCCGACATGAACGGACGCATCGAAATTCTGAATGTTCACGCAAAGAAAAAGCAGTTTGAATCGAATGTCGATTTGAAGCGCGTGGCAGACGCAACGCCCGGCGCATCCGGTGCGGAGCTGGCGAGTATTCTGAACGAAGCGGCGCTGGCGGCGGTGCGTGCGCATCGCACCCGCATCACCCAGGCGGATCTCGACCACGCAACGGAATACGTGATTGCCGGCAGCGAAAAGAAGAGCCTCGTGATTTCTCCCGAAGAAAAACGCCTGATTGCCTACCACGAAATCGGCCATGCGCTGGTGGCGGCGAAGCAGAAAAACGGCGTGCCGATTCGCAAAATCACGATTATCCCCCGCACAAACGGCGCACTGGGCTTCACGATGCAGGCGGAAGAAAAGGAACGCGTTCTGATGAAGCGCGAAGACCTGATCAACGAACTGCAGGTATTAACCGCAGGCCGCGCGGCGGAAGAGCTGATTTTCGGAACCTGCACCAGCGGCGCATCCAACGACATCGAAAAGGCAACCTCGATTGCCCGAAGCATGATTGCCCGATTCGGCATGAACGACGAAGTGGGCATGATGGCGCTGGACACGGTGGTGAATCCGTATCTGGGCGGCGAACTGCGCTCGAACTGTTCGCCCGAATCCGCCGCAAAGGTGGAGCGGGAGATGCACCGCCTGATTACCGAAGCCTACGAAACCGCCAAACAGATTCTGCGGGACAACGCCGCCTCGCTGAATCGCCTGGCGCAGTATCTGCTTGAAAACGAAAATATCACGGGCGAAGAATTCATGGATCTGCTAAAGCAAGGCGAACTCGCCGACGCCCAGCAGAGCGAAGAACCCGAAGAAGCATAAAATAAAAAAGCGGCAGGGGCTTTCAACCCCTGCCATTGTTATGAGCGGCACTCCTTGCACCAAGATTGATTGCGAATTTTCCCGGAACTCATTTGTCGAAAACAAAAATTTAGAATTCAACCCAATTTTCGGAATCTTCCGACAAACGAACCCGTTTCATTTCGAGGTTTCCCGGGCTAAGAACGATTCCGCCCTGCTTATACATTTCAACAGCTCTTTTTACCGCTTCCTCTCGGTTTTCGGCTGAAATGGTGAAATCCTGAGATACCAGCTCTTCGATAGTAACAGTAAACAATTTCATATTCAAAGTACCTTTCTGTATTGTCCCGGTTCTATAAATTCTATGATGCCTCTATCACGCAAGACTTGCAGTTGTTGTCTGATTTTAGGTTTGATATTGTTGTTCTCAGGATGTTTGACCGCCAGCTCATCTGCAAAAGCGTACATCTGTGAAAGTGTAAAGGAATTATTTGGAACTCTGTCAACACAGGACAAAATATCAAAAAGCCATCCACGGGCATTCATATCGCTAACCGCAAGCCTCTCCGCCTTGTCAACTTGATTTAAGACGGATTCCCGATCAACAATGATTTGGTTTTTAATAATCATTATCCTTCCAGCCTCCGGT
>CAVHAH010000143.1:0-5186 GCA_963633785.1 bacterium | reverse complement strand
GATGTAAAGCGAAGCAACTGCCGTTATTGGCCGCAGAGAATTTCCGTATGCTTCCCGGTCATGGCGTGTGCGCAAATGTGAACGGAAAAAGGGTGCTTGCCGGAAAAACGGAGTTTTTGAACGAAAACGGTATTCGTGCCGATGTTCCCGTAAATGCACAACGGGCCATTGAAAAGGGAAGTACGGTGATTTATGTTGCAATCGGAGATACCTTTGCGGGAGTTATCGTGCTTTCCGATACACTGCGCAACGAGAGTGCCGAAATGATTCGGGGCGTTTCGGCGTTGGGCGTTCAAAGCGTGCTGCTGACGGGAGATAATGAAAACGCCGCAAATGCAATTGCGGAAGGCCTCAGTATTTCGAAAATCCACGCAAATTGTCTTCCCGAGGACAAGCTCAATAAAATAGGAGATTATCAGAAGAATCGAATGCCCGTTTGCATGATCGGCGATGGCGTAAATGATGCACCTGCGCTGAAAAAGGCCGATGTGGGAATTGCAATGGGCGGTATCGGAAGCGATATAGCGGTGGATGCGGCGGATATTGCATTGGTAGATGACAAAGTCAAGGAATTGCCGCACCTGATTGCGCTTTCCAAACGCATGATGTTTACAATCAAGCTGAATTTGATTTTCTCCATGACTTTGAATTTTGTTGCGATTGCCCTGTCAATTGTCGGAACGTTGAATCCCGTTGCGGGGGCGCTGGTTCATAACGCAGGGTCTGTTCTTGTGATTGCGAATTCCGCTCTTTTGCTGAATTGGCGAAAGAAGCATTGAAAAATCCGAATTTATTTGAAAAAAGGTCGCCGTACGCTGTCGGCGATCTTTTTTGATTTTCGCCGCATAAGAATACTTGCCGTTTTATCTTTACAAGCGGCAATTTTCGGTGCTATAATATCAACTGTTCTAAAAACGATTGTCAAGCGGAGGAAACATGGGCGGATATATATTGCTAATCGGATTTCTGTTTTGCGGAATGATTACTTCACAGGCACTTTTGCGCAGGCGCTGCACGGCGGTTCGCCTCTGGTTTGGTCTTGCAATCGGATTGGTAATGATGATGTGGTCGCCGATTCCGTTCGCCTTTGTGATTGATTTTACGCGCACGGCACAGCTATGCGGACTGGGAGTCTCGGCGGGAATCGCCTTTGCGTGTTCATGGGCTTTGCGCGGCAAAAAGCGGTATCACGGAGCATTTTTCGGAACGATGCCGCCGTGGATGGTGCTTGTGCTGCTGATTCCTTTGGCCGCTCTTTCGGGTTATCTGCAATATACGCATATTTTCCGTGAAGTTGACGGTGCGATTCATGTGGGACAATCGACCTACGGAGATCTCAGTTTGCATACGGGAATTGCGTTGTCCTTACGCAATGCGCAGTTTCCTCCGGAATATTCACTGCTCAAAGGCGTGCTGCTCGGCTATCCCTTTTTGGGCGACAGCATGGTAACTTCCATGCTTCTGTTCGGCTCGGATTTGGCGTGGGCTTTTCGAATTACGGGTGTATTGATGATGATTCTGGTCGGCTTCGGATTCATTGCCCTCGCATGGGAAATCACCCAAAAGCCGATGGCGGTAATCATCGCTTTTCTTCTTTTGTTCCTCAACGGCGGCTTGGGTTTCATTTATACCCTGACGCCTGAATCCTTCCGGGAAATCTTTACGGGATTCTACAAAACGCCGACCAATATGCCCGATTATAATCTTCGCTGGGCGAATATCATTTGCGATATGTTTATTCCGCAGCGAACATTTTTAACCGGCTGGATGACATTGCTTCCTGCGGTTTATCTGCTTTACATCGCAGTGAAGGAAAAGAATTCGAAAATCTTTGCAGGCCTCGGCATTTGGGCGGGTCTGATGCCGATGATTCACACGCATTCGTTTTTGGGCCTCGGCCTGGTCAGTGCGGGCATGATGGCGCATACGTTGATTCATCGGTCGGAGAATCGCAAATGGTTTCTGAAACACTTCCTGATTTACGGAATCATTGCGGTGTTGCTGGCATTGCCGCAAATGCTGCTCTGGACGGTTCCGCAAACGGTGGACGGGCATGTTTTGCAATTCTATTTCAATTGGAAGAATAATAACGGCGACGGAACGCTCATCGACAACTACTTCTGGTTCTGGATTAAAAACGTAGGTCCTGTATATCTGCTGCTGATTCCGTCGGCATTGTATCAGAGAAAACGTTCTCCCGCACGCGGGCTCATGGTGGGCGCACTGGTTGTGTACATTGTTTCGGAATGCATTCTCTTTCAAAGAAATGCCTATGATAACAATAAGCTGTTTTTCGTTGCGTTTATGGTCTGTCTGCCGCAGGTCGGCAAGCTCCTCGCAGATGCGATTGACGGCATTCGAAACATTCGCCCGACGGTGTTGAAGGCTTGCTGCGGCGTTGCGATGATTCTGCTGGGCGTTGTGTGCCTGACATCGGGAACGCTTTCCATCGGGCGTGAGATTGTATCGGACTATGAAATGTACAGTGCGGATGAAACCGCGGCAGGAGAATTCATCGAAACGCAAACCGATTCGGATGCGGTTTTCCTCACGGGCGACCAACATAAATGCGTGCCGAATGCATTGGCGGGGCGGAATCTCGTGTGCGGAACGCCGACCTATCTGTATTTCCACGGCGTTGATTATTCCGTTCAGGACAGCGATCGCAGGCAAATGCTGAGTGCTCCCGCCGAAAGCGAAGCATTGTTCGAAAAATACGGCGTAGACTATGTGTATATTTCCAATTACGAACGCAGTGATTTTGATGCCGATGAGGCATGGTTTTCGGAAAACACAACATTGGTGTTTGAATCCGGAAGCATTCGGATATACGCACTTTCCTAAAATGCCATATTCGTGTCCTTGCGTTTTTGTGCGGAAGCGGTTACAATAGAATCGGACGGAACTGATTTGCGTCCTTATGCGTCTAATATAGGTATAGAAAGAACACTGGAGGAATCGGATTATGCGCAGACTGAAATCGTGTGGATTGGTATTGCTCGCAATCGTGAGCACCTGTCTGCTGAGCGGCTGCGGTTCGGGCGATACCGATATGATCGGCGGAACGGTGGATACCAGCGTCAATATTGCGGTGCCGTATGCGACCTCCACGCCGATTCCCGAATATCTGAATGTTCCGGATTCTGTGGTTATCGATGCGGACGGCGGCGTTACCGTTAACGATAAGTCCCTCTTGACCAACGACCTTCCGCTTGAGCAGGATGAAACCGAGCAAAACGCTTATCCAACCTTGAGCCTGGGCGATACGGGTTTGGCAGTGCAATCGCTTCAGCAGCGCTTGTCTGAATTGGGGTATTATACCGAAGGAATTTCCAGTATTTTCGACTCTGCAACGGAGCTTGCCGTTAAGCGTTTCGAAAAGACCTACGGAATCATGCAAACGGGCATTGCAACATCCGTTTTCCAAACAAAGCTGTTTTCCGCAGATGCGGTGGCTTACGGAACCGCAGAATATGAATCGGCGGTTGTTTCCCAGTATACAACCCTTCAACGGGGCGCTGTCGGAAGCAGCGTTTATGCCCTTCAGCAGCGCTTGAAAGAACTGGGCTATCCGATTACAAATTTGACGGCCGTTTATGATACGGCCACCGAAGAAGCCGTGAAACTGTTCTATCAAACCTACGGTCTTGAACCGCAGAGCGTTGCCTATATTTCCGTGCAGAAGGAACTGTATTCGGAAGATGCGATTCCTTATTCCGCAGACGGTGACAACACGAACGTTTCCACTGTTGATGAAACCACGCAGTATCTCGGCAAGGTCGGCACGTTGGTAATGCAGATTCAAACCCGCCTGCGTGAATTGGGATACACGGATGCGAATCCATCGGGTATTTTCGATACCGCAACGGAAGAAGCCGTGAAGCTGTTTGAGGAGGCCTGCGGTTACGAAGCCACGGGTCGTATGACCTACGATTTGCAGTTGATTCTTTTCTCGGATCAGGCGCCTGAATACGGCACGGTTTACGAATATGAAGAGACCGTTTATCCGCAACTGCAGCAGGGCGATTCCGGAGATATGGTCAAAACCCTGCAGACGCGCCTGATTGAATTGGGCTATGCATCGGGCGAAGGCAACGGGGAATTCGGCGAAGAAACCGTTGAAGCGTTGAAGCTGTTCCAGAAATACAACGATTTGGATGAAACGGGCGTTGCAACATCCAAGGATCAGAATGTTCTGTATTCGCCGACGGCTTTGTCGTATCAGGATGTTTTGAACGGCATTACGAGAACCACAACCGCACCGTCCGTCACGCCTAAGGCAGACGTTTCCTTTGAAGCAGACGGCCTTCGCACGCTCAAGAGCGGAATGAACGGTTCGGATGTCGCTCAGGTGCAGGAACGTTTGAATGCGTTGAGCTATACCTGCTCGACCGACGGCTATTTCGATGATACCACGCAAGAGGCCGTTCGAGCATTCCAAAGCGCCATCGGCATGCCGCAAACGGGAGAAGTTACCACCGAATTGAAACTGTATCTCGACAGCAATGCGGCGCCGATGAACGGAATCACGCTCTATAACGCCACACAATCGTATACACTGCTTCAAGAGGGCGACACAGGTGATGCCGTGACGCAGTTGCAGCATCAGCTCTGGACACTGGGCTATCTTCTGACGGAAGATGTGGAAGACAGTATCGGAACGTATCACGACAAGACCGCCGATGCCGTGCTTCAGGCACAACAGGCGATGGGTTATGCCGAACCGAGCGGAACGGCCAGCGCCGAATTCCAGTGTTTCCTGTTCTCCGATTACGGAGAATACATTAAACGTTAAATGATGAAGCGAATTGTCTCCTGAGGATAACGCAGCCGAAGGAGGCAATTTCTTTGGATAATTCGCAACTCATCTTGAAAAGATTGCACATCGGGTATACAATAAAAAGCAGAATGTGTGAGGTGAGAAAACTTGAATAATGCACTGCGTGTGCTTGAAATTATCACCGTTCCCGTTTCGGCGAATGGTTTGGCACTGTATCCGATTCGCATGGCGGAAAAAATGGATGCTCGTGTGCAGGTGGATTTTCTTGCCTGCTATTTTGAACCGACGCTTCAAAAGCGAATCGAAAGCATGGGCGGGAAAACGTATCTTGCGCCGAGCCGTTTGCGAAAATTGCCTGCGTATATGCGTTTTGTTGCGAAAACAGTGCGCGAAAGCGGGTATAACG
>CAVHAH010000142.1:938-5206 GCA_963633785.1 bacterium | reverse complement strand
AGTCCAGCGTTTCGCCGGTCTCATAAACCATTTCATTAAGCAGAATATAAATCTGGTCAAAGTTGACGCTCAGAAGGTTGCCCACCTGCAGAATCAGCATAACGGAAATGGTAGAACGGATTCCCGGCAGCGTCACATGCCACAATCTCGAAAAGCGGCCTGCGCCGTCCATATAGGCGGCTTCATACAGTTGTTCATCCACGCCCGTGATTGCGGCAAGATAAACGATTGCCGACCAGCCGAGGCTCTTCCAGATTCCCGAAATCACAACAATCGTTCTGAACCAGCGATTGCTGCCGATGAAATTCTGCGTCTGCCCGCCGAGTGCGGAAATCAGATTATTGATCGTTCCGGTATTCAGCGAAAGCAGCATATACACCAATCCGCCCGCAACCGACCATGAGATGAAGTGGGGCAAATAGCTGATCGTCTGCACCGTCTTTTTGAAGCGTGCGGAAGAAAGCTCGTTTAGCAAAAGTGCGAAAATAATCGGTGCGGGGAAGCCGAACAGAAGATTCTGGCCGCTGATAATCAGCGTATTTCGGAATGCACGCCAGAACATCGGCGCCGCAAACATCTGTTCAAAATTGCTCCAACCTACCCACGGACTGCCCTCCAGTCCTCGAATAACCGAAAACTTTTTGAATGCAATGGTCACATTGGCCATCGGCACATAGCAAAACAAAACATACCAGACCACCACGGGAACGAACAGCAGATACAACTGCCAGTACCTGCGCAGAATTTCCCGAAGAGAAAGCTTGGATGTCTTCTTAAAACTCAATGACTTTTCCATCATAGGCAACCTCGATTCCCTCATCCTTCATCATTGCGGCGTATTCATCGTGCGGCGGTGTCCAGTGGGGACACAGATGCGTGAGATGAAAATTGACGCCGTGCTTCCACACATGGTGTTCTTCAAACAGTTTCAATACCTTGCGGTTCTTTTCAAGCGACATATGTCCCGAATCGTTTGCGCCCAGCCCGAAGGTTCCTTCCATAATCACGCAATCATATTGATGATTGAGAATAATGTCCAGCATGTCCGAATCGTATCCGCCGGTATCCGAAGCGTACAACAGCGTTTTCCCGTTGCGTTCCAGAATGTAATTGTGGCAAAAGCCTCGAATGCCGCCGTGCTGTGCGCGAATCGGAATGATTGTGATTCCGTTTGCATTCTGCGCAACGCCGTCTTCAATCAAATGAAACTCCACGCGCGTGCGATCGGCTTTCTCCATAACATCATTCGCCGAAAACAAGGCCTTGCGTACATAAGCGTTTCCGTAGATATTCAACACGGGGAGCGAAGTAAATGTAGGCGAGATATTCTTGCGCTGTTCTTCCTCGCTCAGGTCCCGCAATTCCGGCGCCAAACTGCGCGTCCACAGGAATTCGGGCGTGAAATGATCCATATGCGCATGCGTCACCAGCACGGTTTGCAATTTCGACGGCCGAATCCCAAGATACGGCGCCATGGAGGCAAAATGGGCATTCATGTCAATCAGGCAATCATCATCGACAAGCGCACAGCTGTTTCCGCGGATGTTATGTCCGCCCAGGAGGCGTGCTTTTGTGCAATTCGGACATTCGCACCAAAAACCGGGGTAGCCTTCCCCGGCACTCGTTCCAATAAATGTGACTCGCATTTGTCCAACCTTCCCTATTCTTCGTCATTCTGTAAAAAGAATAGCACAATCAAACCGCAACAATCAATATCCAAATTTGTGATTTCCTATCATCATTTTACCTGAAAGAGGTCGGAAACCGAAACGGCATCCGACCTCTTTTTATTATTCTTGCAGGTGTTTGTGAATGCAGGTGCGAATAGCTCCCGCGCCTGCGCACATCTCGTTGAAATACATTGTGATTTTCTTTCCGAGCAAGGAATCGCTTAAATCCGTTAAGAACAGCGTTTGATCGCTCAGAATCGGTCGAAGCGTTTCCGAGGAGATGTTGTGTCCGATTTCGACATTTTTCAGATGCGCTCGCAATTCATCCTTTCGGGGATCCGAACCGAGCGCAAACGGTTGAAGGTTATCATCCAGCCCGAGCAGATACCGAAGCCATCCCGCGATTGCGAGCGCAACGCCCGTAAGCTGTCCCTCTTCTGCGCATTCGCTCCATGCCAGAATGGTCGCTCCGTAGCGAATCGGCACCTTTTGGCTGGTATCGCAGGCAATGCGCTGCGGTGCATCCGGAATATACCTGTTCGGAAGGCGGTTTTCAATCAGGTCGTTCAGGAAATTTCTCGGATTCAGCACCACGGGATCCTTCACGAAGCGCAATCCCTCTTCGCCGATTTTCCGAATCAGTTTCACGATGTCCGCATCGTGCATTTCCTCGTAAATCCGCGTATAACCGAGCGTACAGCCCAGCACCGCCATTGCGGTATGCAACGGATTCAGGCAGGCGGTCACCTTCATCCGTTCGCAAAGATTCACGGTTTCACGATTCGCCATAATCACATTCGCAAGCTCAAACGGCGCTCTGCCGTTCGGAAACGAATCTTCAACCACCAGATACTCCGCGCTTTCGGCATTCACAAACGGCGCAACGGCTGCGGCGCATTCACGCGGTAAAATGTCCATGTTTTCCAATCCCAACGCACTCAGGGATTCACGAATGCGTTCATCGGGTCTGGGCGTGATTTTATCGATCATCGTCCACGGAAACGCAACCTTTGTTTCTATATATTCTCGAAAATCCGCATCCTCATCGGCCGCCTGAAGCAGCACGGTTTTCAGCTTTTCGCCGTTTCGTGAACAATTATCCATGCTGACAAGCGCAATCGGCGCACCGCAGGACAGGAAGCGTTCACGCAGCAGTTTCGCCAGCAATGCGGGAATGCCGTTTGGCGTATACCCCTTTTCGGTAATGGTCAGGCTGACCGTTTGAAGCGTCGGCGCACGGAAAATCTCCGCAAGACGTTCGAATTCGCTTTTATGAATAATCTGCGCAACGCTTGCAATCACTTCCCTTTGTGTTTCGCCGTCCGCATACAAAGTTACCGACAGCGAAAGCAAATCGTTCGGGAGATAGACCTTTTGCATCAGCGCCGCATCCGAAGAAGTATCCACTGCGATAATGCCGCATTCCGTTTGCCCGACATTCAACATTCGCTGAGCAATCTTCGCAATGTATGCACGAAACAGATTGCCCGCGCCGAAATGAACCCACGTCGGCTGTTTGGCGGTTTTGGCGCGCATCTCCCCCACATTGTATTCAGGCAGCAGAATTTGCCGCGCCTCCCACCAATTTGCGTTCCGAATGGCCTGTGTATTCAGCTTCATATACATTCCCCCGATTGCCTTTCTGCGATTCATTATAACGATTTTCTCCACGCTTTGCAACTCATGCCGTTCATTTTTCGTTTTCGGAAGTCGGCAAAAAAATTAACACTTCACCGTGAACTTTTCACGCCCGAAGCGTGTCTAAGAAATGCGAATCAGAAAAGAGAAAAACTTCTGATTTCAAGGAGGAATGAACATGAAAAAGCTCCTATGTTTGCTGTTGACGGTATGTCTCGCAATCACCGCAGTTGCGATTGCGGAAACCGTGACTGCCAATGAAACCGAAATCGTGATGACCGATGAGGAAAAGCTCACCGCAATGCTTCCGATTTTGGATGCCGTTGCCGATACTGTTGGTGTTAGCGGCGAAGTAACCTATTCTGCCGATGATGCCGTTTTTGTTTGGAATCAGCTGATGGCCGTTGCGAAGAACGAACGTGAAACGAATTCGTTGATTCTCAGCGATGACACCATGATGATTGTTCCGAAATCCCTGATGCAGGAATTCGCATCTGCCAGCTTCTTCGGAATGACCGAGCTGCCCGAAATTCCCTCTGACCCGACCACGGGCGATCTGAGCGGCGTTCTGTCCTATGATGAGGTTACCGAAACCTACCGCATCGTATCCAATCAGAGCGAAGTCGCCAATGAAACCGAGGCAACGGAAACGGTTATCAACGTTGTCGAGCATTACGGCGTTGAAGCCGAGGGCGATTTGATTGCAACCGTCGGCATCTACACCATTCCGAACACCGAAGAAACGCTGACTGCCGATATGATTCAGCAGAATTACCGCACCGGCGCACTGCGCATGAAGCTGACCGTGAACCCCGTTCCCGGAACGATTCAGGAAAGCGCACTGCCGCTGAGCGTTGAGGAAGTCTGGCAGGAAGGCACTGAATTCTTCACCGATCCTCTGGTGGCGGAATATGATTGCCGTATAAGCAGTGCTTTGATTGCCGAAACGAATCCCGAAGC
>CAVHAH010000142.1:0-928 GCA_963633785.1 bacterium | reverse complement strand
CCGCTTCCACCGTTGCTCCTACTGCCGCACCCACCGTTGCTCCCGCTACGAAAGCGCCGACCGAACAATATGAATCGCTCCAGCAGGGCAGCAAAGGCGATGCCGTGAAGGCTTTGCAGGAACGCCTGAACGAGCTCGGTTATGATTGCGGCAAGGCCGATGGTATTTACGGAAGCGCCACCGCAAAGGCCGTGCGCTATTTCCAGAATGCCGCAGGCATGAGCGAAACGGGCAAAGCCACGAGTGCGGTTCAGGAAAAGCTGTTCGCATCCAATGCACCCGAATTCGAAGAATATGTAACGCTGAAGAAGGGCTCTTCCGGCATTCGCGTGGAAGATTTGCAGAACAGACTGCGTGCTCTGGGTTACCTGGCCGAGCCTGTGGACGGCGCATTCGGCAGCCGCACGAAGGAAGCCGTTGAACTGTTCCAGAAGGCCGCAGGTCTGAAAGCCGACGGCATTGCCGGTCAGAAGACGCTGAAGGCACTGGAATCCAAGAAGGCACCCGAATGCGACAGCTACATCACGCTGAAGAAGGGCGACACGGGCAGCCGTGTGACCGAGCTTCAGAAGAAGCTGATGGAACTGGGCCTGCTGAATGTGAAAAAGGCGAGCGGCGTATACGATAAGAATACCGTTGCAGCCGTGAAACTGTTCATGGAAAACAACGGCCTGAGCGGAAACGGAAAGACCGCCGATGCACAGCTGGTTGCGCAGATTATGAAGGCATCGAAGAGCGATCCGACGCCTGTTCCGACCGCCACCCCGACTGCAGAACAGACCACCGAGCCGACCGCTACTCCGACCGCCGAGCAGACCACCGAGCCGGCAACCACTCCGGCAACCACTCCGACTGCAGAGCCGACTGCCGAGCCGACTGCTGAGCCGACCGCCGAGCCGACTGCTGAGCCGACCGCCGAGCCGACCGC
>CAVHAH010000141.1:0-5209 GCA_963633785.1 bacterium | reverse complement strand
GGAGGATTTCAGTATGCCGCTGGCGATGGCACAGGTGGGAGACGTGAACATTATCAAGAAGATCAGTGGCCGCGACGAGGTTCGCCAGCATTTGGCAGAGCTGGGATTCGTGGTTGGTGAGGAAGTTCAGATTGTGAATGAGATGGGCGGTAACCTGATCATTGCAATCAAGGGTGCGAGAATCGCACTGGACAAGGCCATGGCCATGCGCATCATGGTCTGAAAGCGAAGGGGGAAGAACGAATGAAGACGCTGAAGGATGTCAAAGTCGGAGAGCACGCAGTAATCGAAAAGCTGCACGGCGAAGGCGCAATCAAGCGCCGCATCATGGACATGGGACTGACGAAGGGCACGGAAGTGTACGTTCGCAAAGTGGCGCCGTTGGGCGATCCTATGGAGCTGACCGTGCGCGGTTATGAGCTGAGCGTGCGCAAGGGCGACGCCGAGAACATCGAAGTTCGCTGATGAATAAGGGGGAAGAAGCAATGGCAATCAAAATTGCGCTGGCAGGCAACCCGAACTGTGGCAAGACCACCATGTTCAACGACCTGACCGGTTCGAATCAATACGTCGGCAACTGGCCGGGCGTTACCGTTGAAAAGAAGGAAGGCCGCTTGAAGGGCGATAACGAAATCGTGATTCAGGACCTTCCGGGCATTTACAGCCTTTCTCCGTACACGTTGGAAGAGGTTGTGGCGCGCAGCTATCTGGTGAATGACAAGCCGGATGCGATTCTGAATATCGTGGATGCGAGCAACATCGAGCGCAACCTGTATCTGACCACACAGCTCAGCGAACTGGGCATTCCGATGGTCATCGCCCTGAACATGATTGACGTTACCCGCAAGAACGGCGACAAAATCGACATCAAAAAGCTGGCGAAGGAACTGGGCTGTGAAATTGTCGAAACGAGCGCTTTGAAGGGCGAAGGCTCCGTGGATGCCGCAAAGCTGGCGGCGAAGGTTGCCAAGAACGAGGGCGTTCACAATCCGCCGCACGTGTTCCAGGGCAGCGTTGAGCACGCACTGGCGCACATCGAAGACCTGATTACCCACAACGACGGCGAAACCGCCGAGCATCATCACCATGCGGACGGCAGTGTGCATCAGGGCGGCATCGTGGCGGACAACCTCGCGCGCTGGTATGCCATCAAGCTGTTCGAGCGTGATGAAAAGGCGTGTGCGGAATTGAATCTTCCCGAGAGCATCAAGAAGGCGATTGAAGAAATCATCGTCGGATGCGAAAAGGAAATGGACGACGATTCCGAATCCATCATCACCAATCAGCGCTATGCCTACATCGCAAAGCTGATGGACACCTGCGTGAAGAAGGGTCGTGCGAAGGGTTCGCTGACCGTGTCGGACAAAATCGACCGCATCGTGACCAACCGCATTCTGGCACTGCCGATTTTCGTTCTGGTGATGGGCATTGTGTACTACATCGCCGTGACCACCATCGGCACCATCGTAACGGATTTCACGAACGACACTTTCGTGGCTTCGTGGATTCAGGAACCTGTAGTGGCCTGGCTTGAAAACATCGGCTGTGCGGGCTGGCTGGTCGGTCTGATCGGCGACGGCATCATTGGCGGCGTCGGTGCGGTTCTGGGCTTCGTTCCGCAGATGCTGGTTCTGTTCTTCATGCTGGCGATTCTGGAAGATGTCGGCTATATGGCGCGCGTTGCGTTCATCATGGACAGAATCTTCCGCAAGCTCGGCTTGTCCGGCAAATCCTTCATTCCGATGCTGATTTCCTCCGGCTGCGGCGTTCCGGGCGTTATGGCGTCCCGCACGATTGAAAACGACCGCGACCGCAAGATGACCATCATGACCACCACATTCATTCCCTGCGGCGCGAAGATGCCGATTATCGGTTTGATTGCCGGTGCGCTGTTCCACAATGCGGGCTGGGTGGCCACTGCGGCTTACTTCATCGGCGTTGCGGCGGTTATCTTCAGCGGCATTGTTCTGAAGAAAACCAAGATTTTCGCAGGCGATCCCGCTCCGTTCGTTATGGAGCTGCCCAGCTATCATGCGCCGGCATGGACGAACGTATTCCATTCCATGTGGGAGCGCGGCTGGAGCTTCATCAAGCGTGCAGGCACCGTGATTCTGATTTCCTCTATCGCAATCTGGCTGACCTCCAACTACGGCTGGCAGGCGGAGACCGTGGAAACGGCTGTGGTCGACAATGAAACCGTTGCCGCCGAAACCGTTGAATCCGAATCCGCCGAGGCAGTTGAAACCGAAACCGTCGAAACCGAAACCGTTGAAACCGGCAAGACCGTATTCGGCGCCGTGGACGACATGGACGATTCCATTCTCGGCCGTGTGGGCAGCGTTGCCGCTCCGATTTTCAAGCCCCTGGGCTTCGGCGACTGGAAGCCGACCGTTGCAACCGTGATGGGTCTGGTTGCGAAGGAAGAGGTTGTAAACGTGTTCGGCGTGCTGTACAGCACCGATACCGACGACATGGACACCGCAACCCTGCTTGACGAAGGCGATGAAACTCAGCTCGAAGAAGGTCTGTCGCCGATTGCACAGGGCTTTGCGGAAACCGGCAACGGTCACGGCAAGCTTGCGGCATTCGCATTCATGTTGTTCAACCTGCTGTGCTGCCCGTGCTTTGCGGCGCTGGGCGCAATCAAGCGTGAGATGAACAACGCAAAGTGGACCTGGTTCGCCATCGCCTATCAGTGCGTGTTCGCTTACTGCGTGTCGCTGGTGGTTTACCAGTTGGGTCTGCTGTTTGCGGGCGCGGGATTCACCGTGGGCACAGCGGTCGCCATCGTGGTTCTTGCGGGCATGATTTATCTGCTGGTGCGCAAGAATCCCTATGACGAAGAGCATCTTTCTCAGAAAGTGAGGGTGTAATATGGCAACGGCAATCGTCGGCGGCGCTTTGGCGGTGATTGTGATTCTGATCGTGGTCAAAATGATCAAGGATAAGAAAAACGGAAAATCAGGCTGCTCCTGCGGCAGCGATTGCGGTCACTGCGACAAGTGCCATTAAAACACAAATTCGGGGAACACGAATCAAACCGTGTTCCCCTTTCTTTGAATCCGACATTGAAAACGCCGCCCGATGAATGCATCGGGCGGCGTTGTTTTGAATGCTATCAGCCGTTTTCGAGAATGTTGGAGGTGATGAAATCGATGCCCCAGGATACCAAATCGGCGGCACGGGCGGGATCGTCAACCGTCCAGCAGTTCACTACGATTCCACGGGAGTGCATGTATTCGATGTTCTCCTTCGTGAGCTGCGTGTGAAGGATGTCCAGATCCAACTGTTCCTTTACCAGCGTCTCCACCAGTTCTTCGGAGTATTCGCAGGTCAGGAACTGCGCGCGCTGCTTGGGCAGCAGGCGGCGAATCGTGAGCATATTCTCCAAGTCAAACGAGATGAAAATCACGTTCTTCAGATAGCCTTCCTTGCGGATTACCTTCAGAATATTCTGAATGTCCTCCTCCGGGAAGTGATTCTTCAGCTCGAGCACGGCGGTTTTGCCATACTTCTTGCAAATCTGAATGTATTCCTGAAGCGTGGGGATGCGCAGGTCGGTGCGGCCCTTCACGCCGTCGATGTCCGTGAGCAGCAGATTGCGCAGCGTATCAAAGGTGCTTTCTTCAATCACCATATTGTCGATGGCTACACGGCCGGTGGTGTCATCGTGGAAGCAGACGTATTTGCCGTCCACCGTGCGATGCACATCGGTTTCAATGCCGTAATGGCTGCGATTGCCCGCCGCAACGAATGCTGCGCAGGTGTTTTCCTTTTCCAGACCGCTCACACCGCGATGGGCGACCATCAGCGTTTTTCCGGCTTTGATTTTAATGGTATCCATAATCAACACTCCTTTTTTAATCAAGCCATTGGCTTAAAGAATTCAATTTCCTCGCCGACCGGACCGCGGCAGAATGCGATGCGGGCAGGATACGGCGGATTGGACGCAATCACAATGTCTTTCGGCTGAATGAAAACCTCGTATCCGGCTTCCTCCGCCTTGCGTGCGCATTCATCGACATCGTCGGTCGCCAGTGCGAAATGGCGAATCGAGCCCGTCGGCAATTCATCCGGCGCATTCGCAAAAATCTCCATCAGCGAATCACCGACCGCCAGCATGGCCGCCGAATTTCCGCCTTCTCCCCATGTGCGCACAATGGGCATGCCGAGAACTTCATGGTAGAAGTGAATCGTTTTGCGAAACGCTTCGATGCCGTGGCATTTCAGGGCAATGTGGTGAACTCCCAGAATCATAGGTTCTCCTCCTTTGAATGCTTCCCATTCATATTGTTTGTGCGGCAACGGCGCCGGGAATGCTTGCGGCAACGGCTTCGGCCTGCTCAATGGAATCAAACACGCCGTACACCGCCGAACCGCTTCCCGACATGCGCACATATTTCGCATTGCGGTTTTGCAATTCACGCATTCGGTATTCGATTTCGGGCATCAGGCGAATCGCAGGCGCTTCAAGCGCATTGAATGAATGCGCCCGTGCGGTTTGAAAATCGCCGCATTGAATGGCCCGAGCGAGCGTTTCGATGAAATCCCGCCCCCCGTTGAAAGCGGACGGCTGATTATCCCATTCACGGAAAACCGCCGGCGTGGACAAGCCTTCGCCCACCATAATCACAACCAGCGCACAATGCGGGGCGTTCGGCAGCACTTCCACCTTTTCGCCGAATCCCGAAACGCGCGCCAAACCGCCCAGCAAACAGAACGGCACATCCGCACCGAGCTTTTCGCCGATTCGAAGAAGCGTTTCCGTCGGATAATTCAAGCCCCACATCCGATTCAGCGTTTTCAGCGTTTGCGCACAATCCGCACTGCCGCCGCCCAAACCCGCGCGGGAGGGAATTCGCTTTTCCAGTGCGATTCTTGCGCCGAGGCTTTCATCTGCGGCATACGCCTTCAAAGCATTCGCCGCCTTCAAAACCAGATTGTCCTCCCCCGCCGCCTGTCCGTTTACGCAAAGCGAAAGCGCATTCGAGGGCGAGAATTCCAATGTATCGCACAGCGAAATCGGCTGCATCAGCATATCCATTTCATGATAGCCGTTTTCAAGCACGCCCGTGATGTTCAAACACCAGTTGATCTTCGCATTCGCATTCACCGTTAAAAGCATACAATACCTTCAAAAAAGCGCATCGTTAAGGTAACACCGCACAAATGAGGTGGTACGATGAATAGTGAATTTTGCGGTAGATGG
>CAVHAH010000140.1:0-5254 GCA_963633785.1 bacterium | reverse complement strand
TCCGAAAGCTGCTCCGCGTACGCGTTCAGAGGATGCCCCGTGATGTACACGCCGGTCATTTCCTTTTCCATCTGCAGCCGGTCCGACGATTCAAAATCCGGCAGATCCGGCAGCGGGATTTCCGGCACGTTCATATCTTCGTCCGCGAACGCGAACAGCGAAATCTGGCCGGAAACCATGTCCTTGCTGCGCTTCGCCGCGCCGTCCATCGCGCGTTCGAAGATGTTGATTTTCTGCCTGCGGTTGCCCGGCAGCGCGTCCATCGCACCCGAGCGAATCAGGCTTTCCACGCATTTTTTGTTGAGCAATGTGCCCGACATTCGATTGATCAAATCAAACAAGCTCTGAAACGCGCCGTTTTGCCGCCGCTCCGCCACCAGCGCTTCCACCGGCGCCGTGCCCAGATTCTTGATCGCCGAAAGTCCGAATCGAATGGCCTTTTTGCCTTGATCGTCGATGTCCACCGAGAATTTCTCCATCGAGCGGTTCACGTCCGGCGGCAATACCGAAATGCCGTTTTTGCGGCAATACTGAATGTAATACGCGATTCTTTCCGTACGGTTGCCCATGGAATTCATCATCGCCGCCATGAATTCCACGCGATGATGCAATTTCAGATACGCCGTTTGCACAGCGACCACCGCATACACCGCCGCGTGCGATTTGTTGAACGCATAGCTGGCAAACGCCGTCATTTCATCGAACAGCTTCTCGGCGATTTCGGCGGAAATGCCGTTGCGCACGCAGCCCGGCACGACCACTTTGCCGTCCTCCGTCGAGCCGTTGATGAAAATCTCCTTCTCCTTCGCCATCACATCGTGCTTTTTCTTCGCCATCGCGCGGCGCACCAGATCGCTGCGCCCCATCGAATAGCCCGCCAAATCACGCACAATCTGCATCACCTGTTCCTGATACACCATGCAGCCGTAGGTGACTTCCAGAATCGGCTTGAGCTTGGGCGTTAAATATTGAACGCTTTCGGGATTCTGTTTGCCTGCGATATAGCGGGGAATCGAATCCATGGGGCCGGGGCGATACAGCGAAATCGCCGCAACCACGTCTTCGAAATTGCCCGGCTTCATGTTCATCAGAAACGAAGTCATGCCGCCCGATTCCAGCTGGAACACGCCTTCGGTATCGCCGTCGGAAATCATTTTGTAAACGCCCGAATCGTCCAGCGGAATGTCTTCGGCGTTCGGAACCGTTCCGCCGCCCGAACGCACCATGTCGAGCGTGTCCATAATCACGTTGAGCGTTTTCAGCCCGAGGAAGTCCATTTTCAAAAGGCCCAGCGCCTCGACCACCGTCATCGGGAACTGCGTGGTGATGACCGAACCGTTCATTTGCAGCGGACAGTATTCCACCACGGGTTCGGCGGTAATCAGAACGCCCGCCGCATGGGTGGATGCGTTTCTGGGCATGCCTTCGAGCTTTCGCGCCATGTCAATCAGGCGCTTCACCGATTCGTCGTTTTCATACGCCGAACGCATTTCGGGGTTGATTTCCATTGCACGGTCGATGGTGATATTCAATTCGTTGGGAATCATTTTCGAGATGGTTTCCACCTCTCGATAGCCCATGCCCAGCACACGCCCGACATCCTTGATTGCGCCCCTCGCCGCCATGGTGCCGAATGTGATAATCTGCGAAACGTGATCCGCACCGTAGCGGCTTCGCACATAATCGATAACCTTCGCGCGCCCGATTTCATCGAAGTCGCAATCGATATCGGGCATCGTTACGCGTTCGGGATTCAGGAATCGCTCGAACACCAGCCCGTATTGAATCGGATCCACCTCGGTGATTCCCAGCGAATACGCCACAATCGAACCTGCGCCGCTGCCTCGTCCGGGTCCGACGCCCACGCCGTGGGTTTTCGCATAGTGAATGTAATCCCAGACAATCAGGAAGTAATCGACATAGCCCATCGACTCGATTACGCCCAGCTCGTATTCCATGCGCTCCCATGCATCCCGACGGTCGGGCGCATAGTGTTTTCGAAGCCCCTCCTGCGTGAGTTTGCGCAGGTAGCCTTTGTTGGTTTCGCCTTCGGGCAGGGGGAATGCGGGCAGATACGTTTTCGAGAAATCAAACTCCACATGACACCGCTGTGCGATTTCCTCGGTTCTTTCGATGGATTCACGGAAATTCGGGAAGAGTTTGCACATTTCCTCTTCGGTTTTCACATACAGCTGATCCGTTTCCATGCGCATGCGGTTTTCATCCGACAGATTCTTGCCCGTTTGAATGCACATCAGAATTTCCTGCGCTTCGGCGTCTTCACGGGTAAGGTAATGGCAGTCGTTCGTGACCACCGTTTGAATGCCCGTTTCCCGTGCCAGGCGCACCAATCGGGGCAGAACCTGCTTTTCCTCCGCCAAGCCGTGATCCTGAAGCTCGATAAAGAAATTGTTTTTCCCGAATATGGAAACGTATTTCCCCGCCATTTCCCGCGCTTCGTCGTATCGCCCGTCCAGCAGGAGCTTGGGCAAATCGCCCGACAGGCACGCCGACATCGCAATCAGGCCTTCATGATACTTTTCCAGCAATGCATAATCCACACGGGGTCGATAATAATAGCCCCGCAGAAAGCCTTCGCTCACCAGCTTGGTCAGATTCTTGTAGCCCGTTTGATTTTCGCAAAGCAGAATCAGATGGCTGTTGCCCCGTCCGGCGCCGTTTTTGTTGTCCATATCCGGCACCACATAGACCTCGCACCCGATTACGGGATGAATCCCGTTCGCCTTCGCTTCACGATAAAAATCCACAACGCCGTACATCACGCCGTGGTCGGTAATTGCGCAGGAACGAGCGCCCTGTTCCTTGAGCAGGCGCATCAAAGGCTTGATTTTACAGGCGCCGTCCAGCAGCGAATATTCCGTATGCAAATGAAGATGTGCAAACATTTTCCGTCCTCACTATGGGGGTCTTATTGGTCTTATTCGTCTTCCCGATAAAAACAGCAGCCGCCGATGAATTCACGCAGTATCGAATTCACGGGGATTTCGTCTTCGACATCCGCCGTTTGAATATAATTCAGGAATTTAATCAGCCGCCGTGAAAGCGTATAATACGGGCTTTCCGGCTGAATCGCATTCAGCAAACCGAACGCATATTTTTTCATAATCGGAAGCTCATACACCAGCGACGAATTGAACATCGCATCCGCACTTTCCTGATACGGGAAAATCCACTTTTCTTCGCCTCTGCGCACGGAAGCCCACTGCGCCATCGTGCTCTCCGGCGGCGTTCCCCGAAACAGATTGTCCCGCACGATTCTGCGCAGCAATCTGGCATCGGTGGTGCGAATGCGGTTGTGATCGTCGAGATTCAGCATGGTCAGTGCGCTGATGTAGATTTTGAATTTATCCTTTTTCGAAACGGTGGCGGTCAGGGCTTCGTTGAGCGCATGAATGCCCTCGATGATAATCGGCTGCCCCTGTTCCACGCGCATCGGATGCGTTTTCTGCTTGCGCCGTCCCACCGTGAAATCGAATTCGGGCATTTCAACCGTTTCGCCGCGAATCAGCTTCGGCAGGTGATCGCAGAGCAATTCGATGTCCAGCGTATCCAGCCGCTCCAAATCAACGGAACCGTCCGCCTCTTTGGGCAGGAGATCGCGATTCCGATAGTAATCATCCAGCGACAGTTTCACCGGCCGCAATCCGTATACCCGCAGGGCAATCGCCATTCTGTGGGAAAACGTGGTTTTGCCCGAACTGGACGGGCCGGCAATCAGCATCACCCTTGCGCCGCTTTGAACGAACTGCTCCGCCATGCGCGCAATGCTGTGCTCCTGAAGCGCCTCATTCACCCGAATGAATTCACGGAATTTGCGGTTGAGAATCATCGCATTCAAATCCGCCACGTTTTGACAATTCAGAATCTCCAGCCAGTGCGCCGATTCCGTATAGGTGTGCGCCAGTTTGGGCATATCCCGAAACGCCGCCACCGTTTTCGGGTCGGCCGCATTCGGATGCATCAGCACCACGCCGCTTTCATCGTAGGGAATCAAATCGTATACGGAGATATATTTCGCAGACGGCACCATCACGCCGTAAAAGTAATCCCGAAAATCGTCCAGACCGTACAGGGTGAATTGTTCGGATTCACGATATTCCAGCGTGCGCAGGCGATCGGTCTGATTCGTCTGCCTGAAATATTCGCGCGCTTCCTGTGTGGAAACCTCACGGCGCTCAATGGCATGATTCTCCTGCGTCAACCGCCGCATCTGATTCAGAATCGCCTGCACATTCTGCGCATTCACCGCCATGTTTTCCAAACGAATGAACAGCCCCTGCCCGAACGAATGCTCAATGCGCGCGTGCGCCTCGGGAAAAGCCTTGCGCACCGCCGCCAGAAACAGCATCTGAAGCGACCGCTCGTAAATGCGCCGCCCCTCTTCATCGGAGAATGTCAACACATGAGCGTATGCGTATTCCTCCGCCGATTGCGAAAGCGAATACGTCCGTCCGCGCACGCTGACGCCCAACGCCCCCTTGCTTAGATTCGGATATTCCCGCAAAAGCTGTTCCCACGTGGTTTCGGGATTGCAGCAAATTTCAACGCCGTTCAGCTTCAAATACATACACTCATCTCCTTTTTCCCCTATTATAACACATTTCACGCATCAGTGCTATGTCTGAAAACGCTTCCGAGCCCCGTTCAACGTTAATTTGATTGGAAATCGAAAAAAACTATTGACATTTGCCTTTGATTGTCGTATAATAACTTTCGTTGATTAGCGAAAGCAATCGTATAATGCCGAATTGTGTAATGGCAGCACCTACGACTCTGACTCGTATTGTCTAGGTTCGAATCCTAGTTCGGCAGCCAATTTGCCTCCATGGTCAAGCGGTTAAGACGTCGCCCTCTCACGGCGAAAACTGGGGTTCGAGTCCCCATGGAGGTGCTCGAAGGCGTGAATGTGATTCACGTCTTTTTTGTTTTGCCCGCCGTTTCCCCGTAATTCGCCGAGCTGATACCCAAGATCACGCCTAAGAACGTATCAATCGCCGTGATCGTGCCGACAATCTGTTCGCCGTAGGGGAATCCCCAAATTCCTGCGAGGGCGAAATACAGCGTGCCCAGCGCAGGGAGAAGGTACTGCGCTACCCACTTCAATACATCGTAAGTCTTGTTGCTCATTTGATTACGCTCCTTTTCATTGCGTCTATTTCCTTTTCGTTGTCCATGATGCGCTGTTCCGCAAGTGCTTCCTGCTGTTCGAGGTGATACATCCGCTCCACCAAAT
>CAVHAH010000139.1:0-5299 GCA_963633785.1 bacterium | reverse complement strand
AATCAACGCTCATAAGGCAAATAAACACATTTCGACAAATTTTCGGCAGAATATGTCAATGCGCTGTGAAGCGGCATATAAAGGAAGCAGACATCTGTTGATGATATAAGATGTAGCGGAAAACCACGCTGTGCAAAGTGATTTTGAGAATGTACAAACCGTATTCCATGACGTGCTGTAAGTTTGTCGCTCGCTGCCCGTATGCAATGGATTGCTGCAGAGAATCCCGCCCCTCGGAGGTTTTGCTGAATCACGGCAGAAAGGTGCTCTGCCGCAAGGCGGAATTGCGCATTGATAAAGTTGAATGAGATAAGGCACTATCGTTTTTTCACAAAGAAAGGCCCTCTGTGCAGCCTGCTTTCGGGTTGCACAGAGGGTTTCGGTTGAATGGCCGGTTATCGGCGACAGCGCACAATTCACTATTTATCGTACTGTCTCATTTGTGCGGTGCTGCCTGTCGAATTACAGGATATCCACCCAATCATTCACGGTGTCCACGGTGAAGCTGTTCAGTTCGCCGAGGTAGAGGATGGTTGCGCCGTCTTCGCCGTCGGCTTCAACGGTCAGGGTGTAATCGCCTGCGGTTACAACATCGCCCACTGCACCGGTGATGTCGCCATTGGCGATTTCAACGGCCGCATAGGATGCAACATAGCCCAGAGCAATCGGGTTCCACAGGAAGGTTTCGTCGCAGATGCCCGCATCGATGAAGGTCTTCATGTCGGATGCGAGGGTCAGACCGGTGACCTTCACTTCACGTCCTGCGTCCTGCACGCACTTCGCAACAGCGGGAGCACCGTTGGTGGTGGGAACGATGATGCCCTTCAGGTCGGGATACTGATTCAGCAGAGCCTGCGTTTCGTCGAAAGACTTCTGATATTCGTCATCGCCGTACACGATGCCCACGAGCTCCATGTTCGCATAGGCTTCGTTGTTCTCAAGCTCGTCCTGAATGCCTTCAATCCAGAGATTCTGATTGGGAGCGGTGGCCATTGCGGAAACGATTGCGAACTGTCCTTCGTAGTTGATGGATTTTGCAATCGACTCAATCAGAATTTCGCCAACGCGATGCGTGGAAGCCGGCTGAACATCGAGGTTACGGCCGGGATAGGAAACCTTCGCATCGTAGGAAACCACCGTGATGCCTTCGTCCATGGCCTGCTGGCAAACGTCTACGAGCGCATCGGGATCGTTTGCGGAAATCAGCAGAATGTCAACGCCCTGAGTGATGTAGTTCTCGATGATGCGGATTGCGCCGTCGGAGGAACCGTCTTCGGGACCGTCGTGGCCCAGAAGGGTGAATCCGAGTTCTTCGGCCGCCTGCTCAATGCCGGTTACGGATGCCAGAAAGTAGGCGTTGCCGGACTGCTTGTAAACAACGCCGACGGTCAAGCCTTCACCGGGCTTGGACTCCGCCATCGCAGCGCCCGTGAATACCAACAGAGCTACCAGTACGAGTGCAAGAATCTTTTTCATGGAAATAGCCTCCTTTTATTTTTTTTGCCCTCAGGCAAAAGAGTCACATGGATTATGCCTTCGCCGCGGCTTCCGTGCGCTGGCGGCGAACACGCCGTGCGTTGCGGATGTCTTCGGAAATATTGGGAATCAGAACCGAGAGAATCAGGATAACGCCCACGGCGAGATTCACTGCGCTGTCTGCGAATCCGAACAGGTTGCCCAAGCCGATTTTCACAATGCCGAATATGAACAGCGAAAGCACTGCGCCGAAAACGCTGCCTTTGCCGCCGTCGGTGGAGAATCCGCCCAGAATGGCCGCGGCAATCGCATACATATGATATCCGTCCATAATATCCGCTTTCACGGAGGAGGATACCGCACCCACAAAGAACAGACCGGTGATTGCGCTGGTCAGACCGGCAACGATGTAGCATCCGATTTTGATATGCTCCACGCGAATGCCCGAATACCGTGCGGCCGTGCTGTTTGTACCGATGGCGAAGATGCGGCGTCCTACCGGCAGGCGATGCAGCACCACATAGAAAACAGCCGCAAAGCAGAGAAAAATCGGAATCATAATCGGAAGCTTGATGCTGCCGATATTCACCATGCTGTTCAGAACCTTCAACAGGCTGAATGTGTCATCCTTGAAGGTAATGGTTTCGCCGCCGATGAGCAGATAGCTGAATCCGCGGAAGAACAGCTGCGTTGCCAGCGTAACAATCATCGGAAACAGTTCACGGAATCGGGTAACCAGCAAACCGTTGAACAGACCGCACGCAACGCCGCAAAGCAAACAGGCGAGAATCGCAATTGCGAATGCGAGGGGGAGTGCCATGCCCGCCGTGGTCAAACCGCGATACACGATTGCGAGCACAACCACGCTCAGCGTTGCAATCGCGCCAACGGAAATGTCCATGTCGCCCAGCGCCAGTATCAGCATCATGCCGAGCGTCATAAACGAATACAGCATATACGGGCGTAGTGCGCGAATGATGTTGGGCAGATTGAATATGTCCTTCTTTTGAACGCCTGCGGCAATGTTTGCGGCATCCTTCCATTCGAAAATCACGCATATAACGGTCAACAGGACGATCAGCAGAAAGTCCCAGCTTTTGAAGAAAGCGATACACTTCTTTTTCATCTGAGATTCGACCTCCTTATCAAATCCTGTTTGTTCGAAATGCGCTGCAGAATCACATTCAGAAGAATCGCAAACAGAAGCAGGATACCTTTGATAAATTCGGTAATCATGGTGTTGGGGATTTTCAGCATGGGGATGGCGTTGTCGATAACCGTGATCATGATTACACCGATAATCACGCCGGAGATTTTTCCGTAACCGCCCGTAACGCTCACGCCGCCGATAACACACGCCGCAATGGTGAACATCTCGATGCCGTTGGCGGTGGATTTCTCCATGGCGTTGTAATAGCTCAGCCACATCACACCCGCCAGACCGCAGGTTGCGCCGCAGATAACATGCGCCAGCACGCGAATGCGGTTTGCGGGAACGCCGCGCATCTCGGCGGCATTTGCGTTGGAACCGACCGCATAAAGATTGCGCCCCGTGCAGGTGTATTTCAGGAACACGCCGGTCAGAACCGTGACCGCAATGGCCATCCAGACCAGATACGGCAACCCGAGAAATGTGTTTCCGGTCAGAAAGAAGGAGAATTCTTCGGTCAGGTCGGTGGGGTTGATTTTGTTCATGCCGAGCATCCAGTTCATCGGAATCAGCGCACGAACGATGTAGCTTGTGGCCAGCGTTACGATAATCGCCACCACGCGCCCGTAGCTCATCAGAAGCCCGTTAATCAAACCGATGGCGGCGCCGATCAGCGTGCCCAGGGCGAACATGGCGAATACCGAATGAACCGTGCCCATGCCCATCAGTTTGCCCATCAGGCATCCGACAAATGCGAGAATGGCGGTAGTGGAAATGTCAATCGATCCCACCAGCAGCACGCACAGCATACCGCATGAAAGCACCATTTGAATAGAACCGTTTTTCAGAACATTCATGTACGAGCCCGAAATATAGCTCGGAACGCGAATGCTGATTAGCATCAGCATCAGCAGCAACACCGCCAAAAGCGGTATTTCACGATGCTCAATCAGCAGCGCATACAGCGGCTTACGCTCTTTTTTATTCTGCATTGTGTTGCCTCCGTCATTCCTTGTTCTTGGGCATGGCCGCTTTCAGGATTTCGTCCTGTGTCAGGCCTTCGGCTTTGAATTCGGCACTGATATGCCCTTCGCTCATTACATAGATGCGATCGGACATATTCATTACCTCCGGCATTTCGCTGGAAATCATCAGTATGCCGATTCCCTGCGATGCCAAATCCGACATGATTTCATAAATCTGCGCCTTGGAGCCTACATCGACGCCTTTCGTCGGCTCATCGAGAATAATCAGCTTCGGATCGGCCGCAAGCTGTTTTGCCACAACCACCTTCTGCTGATTGCCGCCCGAGAGCGCACCGGTCAGCGTATGGCTGTCGGGGGCTTTCACTTCCAAAAGGGTTTTCAGATGATCGGAGAATTCATATTCCTTTGCGCTGTTGAGGAATGCGCCGTTCAGGCATTTTTCCAGAACCGACAGTGAAATATTGCGGTTGATGGACCAATCCAGCAGAAGCGACTGCTTTTGTCTGTCCTCCGGAAGAAGTCCGATGCCCTTTTGCATGGCTTCAATCGGCTGAATGCCGGTGATTTTCTTGCCTTCGAAATAGACGTTTCCGCTGTCCGGTCGGGTGATGCCGAATACCGATTCGACCACCTCCGTGCGCCCCGCACCGACCAGACCGGTCAATCCCACGATTTCGCCCGCATGAACGGTTAAACTGACATCCTTGAAATAACCGATGCGGGTCAATCCGTCCAGCTTCAGCAGTTCCTCTCCGATTTCAACCTTCTTCTTCGGGAACAGCTGTGTGATTTCGCGACCGACCATGTGGTGCACCAGAATGTGCTCGTCAACGGGCATATCCCATGTGCCGATATAGTGCGCATCGCGAAACACCGTCACGCGGTCCGCAAGGCCGTAAATATCTTCGAATCTGTGCGAAATCAGGATAATCGCCGTTCCCATATCGCGCAGTCTTCTGGAAATGGCGTATAATTCTTCGCTCTCACGGCGGGACAGGGCGGCTGTTGGCTCGTCCATAATCAGGATTCGGGCATTCATCGACAGCGCTTTCGCAATTTCCACCATTTGCTGCTGCGCAACCGACAGGCTTCCCACGGAAACCGTCGGGCTGAAATCCGCACCGATGGCATCGAGCAGCTTCTTGGCCTCGTGATTCGCCTTCGACCAGTTGATAAACGGGCCGCTCTTGAATTCATGGCCGATGAATATGTTTTCCGCAACCGACAAATCCGGATACGATGCCGCATGCTGATAAATGGCGGCAATGCCGTATTTCTGCGCAACAATGGGATCGCTCATTACGACCTTTTTTCCATCCAGAATGATTTCGCCGCCGTCCGGCTGATGCACACCCGTCAATACTTTGATGAATGTGGATTTTCCCGCACCGTTTTCGCCCACCAGCGCATGAATCTCTCCCGGCTTCAGATTGAAGCACACATTGTTCAGCGCCTTCACGCCGGGAAATATTTTGGTGATGTTGTTCATCTCCAGCAAAAATTCTGCCATAGACGCCTCCACTCCCGAACTTCAATGTTACTTTCTGATTATATTCTAATCTTTACATGGACAAAAATAAATGACAATAATTAAACTGTTATTCGCACATGATTTCTATTTTTCAACTTTCCAATATAAGAAATATACAAAGTGCAAATAATATATCCGTATCTTGACAGAACGAAT
>CAVHAH010000138.1:0-5315 GCA_963633785.1 bacterium | reverse complement strand
GGTCTGGATGAGGCCACCGACGAGCAGATTTATCAGGCGCTGGCGCTCATGGTGCGCGATGAGTGTATACCGGTCAGTGGGAACGCATCGGGCATATGGCGATTCTCGCATACAATCAGGTGCACATGGCGAATCTGTGCGTTCCTGGTCGGACGCGCGCTACACAACAATATGGTCAATCTCGTGAACGAGAAGAACTACATCCAGGCGCTGGAAGAGCTGGGCATCGACAAGACGGTCATCTTCGAGCAGGAGCCGGAGCCGGGTCTCGGCAACGGCGGTCTGGGACGCCTTGCGGCGTGCTTCCTAGATTCATTGACCACTTTGAAACTGCCGGCGATGGGCTGCAGCATTCGCTATGAATACGGCCTGTTCCGCCAGAGAATCGTAGACGGCTATCAGGTGGAAGTGCCGGACAACTGGCTGGAAGAGGGCAATATCTGGGAGATTCCGCGCCCGGATCAGAAGGTTGAAATCCGCTTTGGCGGTCAGGTCACGCCTTACAAAGAGGGCGGACGCATGAAATTCAAGTACGACAACTACCTCGCGGTGGAGGCCGTTCCGTATGACATTCCCGTGGTCGGCTACGACAACACGATGGTCAATTTCCTGCGCGTATGGTCGGCACGTTCCTCGAAATCCATTGATATGGATCGTTTCCAGCGCGGCGAACACCTGCAGGCCATGGCGCAGCGGGAGCTTTGCGAAGTTATTTCCAAGGTGCTGTATCCCAGCGACGACAGCTATCAGGGCAAGGAACTGCGCTTGAAGCAGCAGTATTTCTTCTCGTCGGCATCGATTCAGTACGCCGTGGCGGACTTCCTGAAGGTCTACGGCCCGATGTGGAAGATTTTCCCGGACAAGGTCGCCATTCACATCAACGATACGCATCCTGCGGTCGCTATTCCCGAATTGATGCGCATTCTGATGGACGATCACGGACTCTCCTGGGACATGGCCGAGGACATCTGCCGCAGAACCTTCGCATACACGAATCACACGGTGCTGCAGGAGGCGCTCGAACGCTGGCCCGAATCGCTGTTCCGCGATCAGCTGCCCCGCATTTACATGATTTTGCAGGAGATGAACCGTCGCCTGTGCAAGGAATTGTGGGATGTGTATACCGGTCAGTGGGAGCGCATCGGACACATGGCGATTCTCGCATACAATCAGGTGCACATGGCGAATCTGTGCGTGGCGTTTGCGCATTCGGTCAACGGCGTTTCCGCCATTCACACCGATATTCTCAAAAAGCAGACCTTCCACGATTATTATCTGATGAATCCGAAGAAATTCGTGTCCATCACCAACGGAATCACGCATCGCCGCTGGTTGATTCAGTGCAATCAGGGCTTGTCCGACCTCATCGACGAGGCAATCGGCGATGGCTGGCGCAAGGATATGAATCAGCTGATTCGCCTCAAGCCGTTTGCTGATGATGCGGCCTTCCGCGAGAAATTCGAGAAGGTCAAGTTCCTGAATAAACTGCGCCTGTGCGACCGTGTTCGCCGTATGCAGGGCATTGAAATGAATCCCGAAAGCATCTTTGACGCCCAGGCGAAGCGCCTGCATGAATACAAGCGTCAGATTATGAATGCGCTCGATATCATGATGCTCTACAATGAAATCTGCGATAATCCCAACGGCAATTACCTGCCCCGCACATTCATATTCGGTGCAAAGGCGGCGCCCGGTTATCAGCGCGCGAAGCTGACCATCAAATTGATCAACTCCATTGCGGAACTGGTCAAGAAGCATCCCGTGGCGAGCAAATACATCAATGTGGTGTTCCTGGAGAATTACTCCGTGGCGCAGGCGGAAGCACTGATGCCGGCGGCGGATATTTCCCAGCAGATTTCCACCGCAGGCAAAGAGGCGAGCGGAACGGGTAACATGAAATTCATGATGAACGGCGCCGTGACCGTGGGCACGATGGACGGCGCAAACTGCGAAATCTTCAATGCTGTGGGTGCGGATAACATCTATATCTTCGGCTTGACCGCCGAGCAGGTGGAACACGGCTACGTCAACTATCGCTCCAGCGAAATCTACGAAACCAATCCTGCGATTCGCCGAGTGATGGGACAGCTCATCGACGGAACGCTTTCGCCGGAGAATCCGCGCATGTTCCAGGAGCTTTACCATTCGCTCCTGTTCGGAGACGGCGGCGGAATGGCGGACCCGTACTTCGTTTTGAAGGATCTGCCCGCATACAATCTGACGCAGAAGAAGGCGGCGGCGGATTACACCGATCGCGACAAGTGGCTGCGCATGGCGGTTATGAATACCGCCTGCTCCGGTGAATTCACGTCCGACCGCACCATTAAACAATACAACGATCTCATCTGGCATCTGAAGCCTCTGGATCTGTAATTCGGAGTTGAGCGCATGTATCTGTACCACGATTCCCGCAGCAGCATTTACCGCCGTCCCCTTGGGGCGGCGGCTTGCGGACGGGAAGTTGAATTGCGTGTTCGCGCGGAAGGCGTGAAAAAGGTGGAACTGCGCTTGTGGCAGCAGGAAGCCGAGATTATTCACCCGATGGAGAGCATCGATGCGAATCTGTACAGCGTGAAAATCGAATTGCCGCAAACGCCGGGGCTGGTCTGGTACTGCTTCCGTGCAACGGATGCGAAAACGGATGCGGTGATGTATTACGGAAACGCTTTCGATCGTTTGGGCGGCGTGGGCGAAATCAGCAATCGCCTGCCGCCCTCTTATCAAATCACCGTTTACGACGAAAATTATCAAACGCCCGAATGGCTGCGAAACGGCGTAATGATGCAAATCATGCCCGATCGATTCTACGCTTCGAAAAAGCGCAGTGCCGATTGCCTGCCTGCGGGTTCTTATTATCATATACATTGGGATGACGATCCCGTTCTGGTGGTGAATGACCGCTGCGGAGAATACTGTAACAACGATTTCTTCGGCGGCGATTTGAACGGCATTGCGCAAAAGCTGGATTATATCGCAGGCTTGGGCGTGACCGTGATTTACCTGAATCCGATTTTTCGGGCAAACAGCAATCACAAATACAATACGGGCAACTATCGGGAAATCGCGCCCGAGTTCGGTACGGAAGCGGACTTTGAAAATCTGTGCGCCAAGGCGAAAACATACGGCATTCGCATCATGATTGACGGCGTGTTTTCCCATACGGGTTCCGACAGCATTTATTTCAACAAAGAAGGCAATTACGGTTCGGGCGGCGCTTACAACGATTCGGATTCTCCCTATTACGCATGGTACACCTTCGAGCAGTGGCCGGAGA
Source organism: bacterium (assembly GCA_963633785.1). GTDB lineage: Bacteria > Bacillota > Clostridia > Christensenellales > Aristaeellaceae > Faecivicinus. Next base: position 2,041 of record CAVHAH010000138.1, on the reverse strand, counting down.
AATACGATTCCTGGTGGGGCATAAAAACCTTGCCAAACGTGCGCGAAACGGAAGAGAGCTATCGCAAATTCATACTTTCCGATTCGGACAGCGTTTTGAAACATTGGCTGCGTGCGGGGGCTTCCGGATGGCGATTGGATGTCGCCGATGAGCTTCCGATGGAATTCCTGCGTGAATTGCGCCGTGAAGAAAAAAGCGTGAACCCGAACGCCGCCGTATTGGGCGAAGTTTGGGAAGATCCGAGCAACAAAGTGGCTTACGATACGGTGCGCAGTTATTGCCTGGGCGACACGCTTGATTGCGCAATGAATTATCCGCTGCGTGATTGCACGCTGAATTTCTTTCTGGGAAGAATCGATGCGGCACAGTTTGTGCGGCAGGTGCTCAGCATGGCCGAAAATCAGCCGAAACAATTCTTTTATTCCAATATGAATCTTTTGGGCAGTCATGATCGGGCGCGTGCATTGAGCGTGCTGGCGGATGTGGGCGACATGGAACCCGAACGCTATCTGCGCCACGCATTCGATTTGAAGCCCGAGGAATACAACAGGGGCAAACAGCGCCTGATTGCGGCATGGAATTTGATTTGCGCACTGCCCGGAATGCCCTGCATCTATTACGGCGATGAAGCGGGCTTGTACGGAATGGGCGATCCGTTCTGCCGAGGCACGTATCCGTGGGGACACGAAGATACGGAACTGCTGGAGGCGTTTCGAAGTGCAATTCAAAACCGTCGCAATTCCGATGCGCTTCAAACGGGCGATTTGTCCTTAATCGCAAACGGAACGGACGTTGTGATTGTGGAGCGCAGAATTTCAAACGGTGCGGATGTATTCGGGAAGCCGTCGCAAAACGGTGTTGTCCGTTTGGCCGTCAACCGTTCAAACGAAATGCGCTGGATTGAAATCGACTCAAGCGCACGGGCTTTGCCGCCTGTTAGCGCAACATGGCTGAATTTGTGATTTGAGAGGAGAATTATATGCGCGTCTATTCATGCATGACCGATTTGATCGGCGGTACGCCGCTCGTTGCGCTCGATCGCTTTGCTGCGAATGTCGGCGCACGTGTTCTCGGCAAACTCGAAAAAAGCAATCCCGCAGGCAGTGCGAAGGATCGCGTTGCGTGGAACATGATTCTGAATGCGGAAAAGAGCGGCAAACTCGCCAAGGGCGGAACGATTATCGAACCGACAAGCGGCAATACGGGCATCGGTTTGGCCGCCATCGGCGTTGTGCGAGGGTATCGGGTAATCATCGTGATGCCGGACAATATGAGCGTGGAACGCCGCAATCTGATAAAGATTTACGGCGCGGAAACGGTGCTCACGCCCGCCGCAAAGGGCATGGCCGGCGCAATCGAACGTGCGGAGGAAATTCACGCCGCCATTGCGGGCAGTATCATCGCAGGTCAGTTTGACAATCCTGCCAATCCGCAGGCGCACTATCTGACCACAGGTCCTGAAATCTGGTCGGATACCGACGGAACGGTGGATATTCTCATCGCTGGCGTCGGCAGCGGCGGAACCGTCAGCGGCGCAGGCAAATACCTGAAGGAACAAAATCCGAACATGAAAATCATCGCGGTGGAGCCGCAGACCAGCCCCGTGCTGCGCGGCGGAAAACCGGGACCGCACGCCATTCAGGGCATCGGCGCAAATTTCGTGCCGGGCAACTATGATGCGAGCGTGGTCGACGAAATTTTCGACGTGCCCAACGAGGCTGCCATCGATTCCGCAAAGGAAATCGCCAAGACAGAGGGTCTGCTGGTGGGCATTTCCTCCGGCGCGGCGGCCTGGGCGGCGCGTGAAATCGCGAAGCGTCCCGAAAATCAGGGCAAGACCATTGTCGCGATACTGCCGGACACGGGCGACCATTACCTTTCGACCTTCGCTGCGGAGGACGACAAATGAACAAAGATGAAATCATGAATACCGTGATGCGCGAAATGGAAGGGCAAAAGCGCTTTTGCTGCCGCGAATTGCCCAACCGCACGCGCATGGTTCAAATCATTCGGGATATCCAATCCTTCATGTTCCCGGCAT
>CAVHAH010000137.1:1962-5348 GCA_963633785.1 bacterium | reverse complement strand
GGCTAAATCAAGGTTTTCAGACGAAGAGGTCGGAAGCCTGCAAGACTTCCGAGTCTGCCTGATTTCAGGCAAACTGCTGACGGAAAAGATACCAAAATTGCAGTTTAGGGAATTTCAGAAACACGCCCTACCCCTGTCCTTCGCCTACGACCATACACAAATAAGCCGCGGCGGCATCGTAACGGGCATCGTGCGGATGTGATCCGCCGCCGTACCAGCGTTTGCATTTCTCGGCGATGAATTCCTGCGTCAAACCGAAGTGCTCCGTCAGCTCCGTGAGCTTCGGCGGCTTGAGCATATTCGGATTTTGCTTCATGGGAATATTCGCTTCCTTGGTATAGTGCTTGAGCGTGCAGAAAATCGGAATCTCGGGCAATGTGATGCCCACACGCTTGAATTCGGCACGCAAATAGCGGATATCCCCCGCAACATCGTGTCCGATAACGAGCGAACAATCCTTGAAATCGTTATAAATCTCATCCGCGCGGCAGGCAAAGATATCGCCTCCCGAGAGCTTCTTGAGCTGGTATACGCCCAGGCCGTGCACCTGTTTTGCATGGCGGTTGATGGCTTTCGCCTTGAAATACATGTTTTTTCCGCGAATTTTCCTGCCTTCGATAATCAGATAGGAAAGCTGAATGATGTGGCTCGGGTGCATACCGTCGAGTTCAACATCCAGTGCAATCATGCGCGGCGGTTTTTTGAACAGATTTTTTAAGTTGATTTTCAATGCTTATCGACTCCGTATCGCTTTGTGTAGATTTTCCATCACCCGAATGAGATTGCGCCGCTGTGTTGCCAGATTCAGGCGGAAGTGGCGATCCCCTTCCACGCCGAAATCCGTTCCGCTCGACAGGGCAATATGCGCCGAATTCACAAACAAATCCTTCATCGCATCCTGATTGAGATTCAGCTCCGTCATATCCAGCCACATCAGATAAGTGCCTTCCTGCGGATGCGTTTTGATTTCCGGCAAATTCGCCTTCAGAAATTCGCAAACATAATCACGATTCTCGCGAATGTATTCCACCACCGCATCCATCCACGCATCGCCCGTTTCGTAAGCCGTGCGCTGAGCGAGTGCGCCGAAAATATTGGCATCGCACGCATGAGAAAGCTGCATCTCATGCAGCACCTTTTCACGAATCTCCGCATTCTTAATAATGCAGGAAGATTGCCGCAAGCCCGCCAGATTGAACGACTTGGTGGCCGATGTAAGCATCACACAGCGATCAGCGCCCTGAACGTCGAGTATGCGCGTCTGCGGGCGAACACCCATGTTGAAATCCGCATGAATTTCGTCGGAAACAACGATTACCTGATAACGATTCGCCAGCTCGATTACGCGCGTCAGTTCTTCACGCGACCAGACACGTCCGACCGGATTGTGCGGCGAACACAAAATAAACAGCTTCACGCCTTCGGAAAACTGCTTCTCCATATCGTCGAAATCCATTTCCCAGCCGTTTTCCGTTTCAATCAGACGATTTTCCGCCAATCGGCAATTGAAATTCTTTACTGCGGCATAAAACGGACCGTATACCGGCGGCTGAATCATAACCGCATCATTCGGCTCGGTCAGCGCTCGAACGCAAAAAAAGATGCTGTCGACCACGCCGGGGCTGAACAATATCCATTCGGGATCGATTTTCACCCCGTAGCGGCGTTGAATCCAATCGCATTCCGCTTTCTTATCAATCTCCGCAGTGTCGGTGTAGCCGTAAACGGCGTGCTGTGCACGTTTCACCAATGCTTCCTGCACTTGAGGAACCGTTCGAAAATCCATGTCCGCCACCCATGCGGGAATCAAATCTTCACGCCCGAAGGCATTCTTGAGCTTGTCCCATTTCACGCAATTCGTGCCGCGGCGATTGATATCGGCATCGAGATATTCGCGAAAAAACGCATTCATATTCGGCATTTCCTTTCATTTTCAAAAGATACCGTGGAATATGCAATAATTATACGCCTTAAATTTGAAATATGCAAGCATTTTGAAAATACCGCCGCACGATGTATATTCGAACGGCGGATTGTATGACGGTTTCCCGAACAACAACTTGCAGGCGCAAAAACTTCTTAAACCAACGTCAAATCAGCCGCAGGCGCAATTCGTTCAGCGCATTGGATTTTGCCAGCGTGCGAATGCGGTCTCGGTTGCCCTTGAAGTGAAACGCCTTCACTTCCGTTTTGTCCGCTCCCGAAATTCCGATAAACACGGTGCCGACATCTTCGCCGTCGGGGCCTGCATACCCCGTGGCGGATACGCCCCACGTTGCGCCGCTGCGAATTCTGGCGCCTTGAGCCATTTCCGAAGCGCATTCGGCACTCACGGCGCTGTGATTTTGAAGTGTCGTTTGAGAAACATTCAAAAGCCGTGCCTTTGCTTCATCGGAATAGGTGACGTAGGATTCCTTCAAAACATCGCTCGCACCGGGACAATCCACGACGCTCGCCGCAATTCGTCCTCCGGTCAGACTCTCCGCAAAGCATACCGTTTCATTGCGCGCTTTCAGCAAATCAAACACCGCATGCGGCAAATCGTAATCCACGCCCGTTCCGTAAATTGTGTTGCCCAGTCTGGCACGAATTTCCTTCTCCAGCGGCGCAATCAGGTCATCGCATTCCTTTTCGGCGTCCTTTTTTTCATGAATTGCGCTTGATGCGGTGATTCGCATCATAACCTCGCCCGCACCGCAGTAGAGCGCCAAAGACGGATTGTCGGTATGAAACAAATCGAGCAGCTGCGTTTCAAGAGAAGATTCTCCGATGCCGAATTCATGAAGATATCGGGAGCGAAGCGTTGCGCCGCTGCGTTCGGCGAGATACGGCGCAAGCTCGCAATCAAACATATCGCGCAGTTCGTGCGGCGGTCCGGGCAATACGGCCACGGTTTTCTCCCCTTCGGTCACGATACATCCGGGCGCCGTGCCGCATCGGTTGGGCATAATGCGTGCACCTTCGGGAAAGAATGCCTGTTTGCGGTTGTTGGGCGTCATTTCACGCCCGATTTGCCCCATATAGCTTTCAATCCGCCGCAGACTTTCCTCGTGCAATACCATTTTGCGATTCATGACCTCGCCCACCATTTCCTTGGTCAGGTCATCTTCCGTAGGTCCGAGGCCTCCGGTTGTAATCACGATATCACAGCGTGTGAGTGCCTGGCGAATCGCTTCCTTCACGCGCGCCGGATTATCGCCCACCGTGACCTGTCGATAAATGTTAATGCCCAATTCGCCCAGACGGCGCGAAATATACTGCGCATCCGTGTTGGCAATCTGTCCCATCAAAAGTTCCGTTCCCACCGATAAAATTTCCGCAATCATTTTTCTTTCTCCTCGTTGAGCAATAATTGACAGCCTTCTGAAATATCATCGTACGCCCGA
>CAVHAH010000137.1:0-1901 GCA_963633785.1 bacterium | reverse complement strand
CCCTCTGAAATATCATCGTACGCCCGATCGAAATCTCCCGTATACCAGGGATCGGCAACCTCCCGTGTCCCGAGCAGCAGCGCCACCTTGTTTTCGGGATCGCCTCCGAGAATTCTCAGCATCGAGCGAATGTTTGAAACATCCATGCCCAGAATCTTATCGAACTTCCGATAATCCTCTTTCGTGATTTGGCGGGCATAATGCGTTTGAATCGGGATTCCTTCACGGCGAAGCTTCTCCCTTGCCGCCGGATAAATTCCGTTCCCGATTTCCTCCCGACTGACCGCCGCCGAATCGGCAATAACATCGATTCCCTCCCGACGGGCAAGCTCGCAGAACAAATTCTGCGCCATCACACTGCGGCAGATATTTCCATGACAAACGAAAAGTACTTTTATCATCGTTCAAACCCCTTTTGGTCTCAAATGTTTGTTTTACCCGCTTTTCGGCATCAAACGAAGCCTGCTATGCTCATATCTTCTCAGGGCATAAAATTCGGAAATTCGAAGTTCCGTGTGAAAGAGAATGCAGATTGCTTCGTAGCAACGGAGTCATTTACGACCACGGAAACCGTTTCAAAGTCAAACGAGTTCTTCCCGATCATGTCATCATTCCCCGTCATCTGAAAAGTCGGGCGCAGAATCCGCAATGACATTCTACCACAGATTCGGCGTCCTGTACAGGTCAAACAGAGCAATCAAGCGACATTTGTTCGGAAGCGAATTCCAAAGTAAATGCCACTGCGGCGGCGAAAGTTGCGGTTACTCTCGGAAGCAAAAAGCAGAGCAGTTACGAAATTCCCCTGTCGTTTCTTGCGGAACGACAGGGGAACCATTTAGATTATGTTGATTATGTGTCACGCTTCGTTCAATACAGTCTGTGTCGGGAGTTCACCGGACTGACACAGGGCATCGAATGTTTCGGCATCCACGATTGCGAATTGCGTGTAGCCCAAATTTTCTTCGCCGAGTGCATCCAGCGTGAAGCTCACGCAACCGTCTTCAACCGTGGTTTCGATGCAAATCACTTCGCCGTCCACGCAGCAGAGCACATAGAGCGTTTCGCCCTCGAGCTGCTCCACAGGCTTTCCGCCGAGCGCTTCCAAATCGAACGTGAAGTACAGCGAACCATCGTAAAGATCATCTGCATTTCCGAAGATACCCAATGCGAGATCGTAGAGTGTCTTGCCTTCGGCAATCAGCTTCCAGAGGAAGCAGCAGCCTTCGCAATCTGCTTGTTCGATCAGTGTCTGCAGCGCCTGAGCATCGTGCAAGGCCGTGCAATCTGCGCTATAGCGCGTCAGGCATTCACATTCGCATTGCAGCTGCTCGAGCATCGTCTCATACATCAATCTTGCGAGGTGATTGGTATTGATGACCTCCAGACGAGCATTGCCACGGAAATGGCCTGCCACTTTGACCTTGCTTTCCGGATCAATGAGCACATCCCAATCGTCACGCAGATGACTGCTGCTGCGAGCAGCATCGTAGTATATCGTGCCGCGCAGAGATTTGAGTACGATCTTTCCGCTGACATCAAGGTGAATCTGCGCATCCGGGGTACCAATGTCATCGCGCGCGTCGATTACCAGATCCTTCGCCGTGATCTTGCCGGTCGGTGCGGTGTTGATGCTGCCGTCGGTTTTGATTTCAACTTCTTTGCCGGTGATCTCATCAACAATCAGATCAGACGACTTGTTGTCGATGTTGATATCATTGCCTTTTGCAGTGATACGATCGGAATCGATTTCGATGGGCTTATCCTTGCTGCCGATGTTGCCGCCGGCTTCGAGTTCCAATTTCTTGGCATCGATTCGCGTTCCGTCCTTTTGGCTGATGTTTCCGTCTGCATCCAAGTCAAACTGATCTGCAATCACGTCATCCAGAATCACGCTGCCATCC
>CAVHAH010000136.1:4501-5529 GCA_963633785.1 bacterium | reverse complement strand
CAATATGTTCCTTGTGTTGCCGATTCTGATTATGTACATTTTCGCTTCGAAGTACATTATCAACTCATTTGCTTATTCGGGAATCAAGTAGAATAATGTGGCGTAAGGCGCTTCATTATAGATTTAAAGGAGGAAAAACAAATGAAAAAGCTCGTATCTCTGGTTCTCGCATTGACGATTGCGATGTGCCTTGGTGTGACCGCTTTCGCCGAAAGCGAAAAAGTAACGCTCCAGTTCTGGCACTCCATGTCCGGCACAAATGCCGATTCCATCGACCATATGGTTGCAACCTTTAACGAATCTCAGGACAAAATCGAAGTTGTAGCGACGTTCCAGGGCGACTATTACACCTCTATCGCAAACGCTATTATGGCTGTTGCGACCGGCACCGGCCCCGATGTGATTCAAACCGGCTCCGACCAGGTTCGCATGCTCAGCGACGAAGAAGGCGTTGTTGCGAACATGATGGATTTCCTGAACAACGATCCCGATATCTCCTATGATGATTTCTATCCGGGACTGATTGAATCCTATCGCATGACGTTGGAAGACGGCACGGACTATCTGGCTGCACTGCCGATGGGCTGCTCCACGCCGGTTCTGTATTGCAACAAGACCTTGCTGGACAAGGCAGGCTGCGAAATCCCCACGACCTGGGAAGAGATGGAACAGGTTTGCGCAACGCTGGTTGACGGTGGCTATTGCGAATATGGCTTCGCACAGCCGCGCGATTCTTGGTACTTCCACATGATTATCCCGAACTATGCGGGTGTTGAAGTTTACGCCGAAGACGGTCTGAGCCTCGCTTGCCGTGAAGGCGGTATTGAAGCGTTCGAATTCCTGCAGGGACTGATTGAGAAGAATTACTTCTTCCCGGGCCCGGCCACTGACGGCAGCACGATTATCGGCCAGATGATGACTGCCCAGCAGTGTGCATTTTACATTAACTCTATCGGCGGCCTGAAGGGCCAGGAGAATTGCGCTGCGGAAGGCGGCTATGAGCTCGTTGTTTCCGGCGTTCCCGGCAA
>CAVHAH010000136.1:3448-4359 GCA_963633785.1 bacterium | reverse complement strand
GCCTACTTCGATTACAATTCCGGTTACCTGGCCTGCTCCACCACCGTTCAGAATACCGAAACCATCCAGAAGAAGATCGCCGAGAATCCGAACTATGCAAATGCATACAACTATCTGGAGAATGTCAACAATAATCACCGCATCACGGGCGAGAGCGACATCTCCACTGAGATTATGACCTTCATGGATGCCGTGTTCTATGACCTCGAAGACGTCACCGAGCAGTGGGACATCATGGAACCTGCGATTGCCGAGAAGCTTGTTGAGGCAAACGAAGGCTAATGTATAGTCTCTGAAAGGCCCTGAAAAGGGCCTTTCGTTTCTTATTTTCTATCTGATTGAAATGAGCGGGAAGATGTTTAAGAGAAAACTTCGTGAAACAAACGGAACGCCGAAGACGATGATGGAGCGCCCGTTCTGGCGTTTTTTCGGAGCAATCGGTGATTTTTTCATTCTTACGGTTTATTGGCTGATAGGCAGCCTGCCGATTGTGACAATCGGTTGCTCCACAACGGCAATTTTCTATGTCTGCTTGAAGAAGCGGCGCGGAGAAGAAAGCACTCTTTGGAAGATGTACAAGAAGTCCTATAAGGAAAATCTGAAGCAGGGCATTTTTCTGTGGCTTTTGTATGTGTTTATTGTTTTGGATATTTGCATCGTTGGTATGATGTTGATTCGTTCGGGAGCATGCACATTAGAAGATTTTAAAGACGGCGGACGTTATTCTACGGCACTTTTGATTGCCGAGCTGATTTATATCAGCATTATGTTGTATTCATCGGCGCTGTTGGCCCTGTTCCGACAGACGGTGTCACAAATTCTCGTAGCGGCGATTGGATTGCTTTTCAGTCAACTTCCGAGCACGATATTATTTTTGCTGATTCTTGCCGCAATTTGGCTTGTGACATTTT
>CAVHAH010000136.1:0-3438 GCA_963633785.1 bacterium | reverse complement strand
CTGGTATTCATTGCAATTCCGTTGGCAGTCTATCTGATTTCCATTCGTATGAACACAATTTTTGACAAGCAAATACGCAAAAGTGAATCCGCATAACTTTTTTCTGCAATGAAAGAAGCGATTTCGCGGAAAAAGCCTCATAAGAATACGGCAGTAAACAAAAAATGCTTGCAACAGCAATGAAGCAAGCATTTTATTTTTGCAAAAAGAAAGCGGACACCGATTGTGATATCTATTGTATCATAATCGGTGTCCGTTATGGCGGAGAGTTAGGGATTCGAACCCTAGGTGAGTTTCCCCACACAGCATTTCGAGTGCTGCACCTTCGACCACTCGGACAACTCTCCACAGCATCCGATGTTGCAACAACATACTACTTAATTATACACATTGCCAATCAAAAGTCAAGAAGGGAAAAGCAAAAAAATCGAGCCGCTGAGAATTTTACACGAATATCGTTTCGGCGTACGATTCTCGGATAGATTATGCTTGATTTTTTGAGGGTTTCGGGGTATCATATAAGGAGAAATTTTGTCTTTTTTGCAGATGAAAAGGAGGTCGAAAGCATGGATTTTTTGAATGATCTCGGAGCACGATTCACCCGTGTTGCACGAACTGTTCAGGAACGCACGCGCGAGGGATGGGAGAATACTCGTTTGAGTGCCGATCTCTATTCACTGCGCAGTGAGCTCGAACGTCAGTACACTGCGCTCGGAAAGGCCTATTTCAACGCATCATTGACCGGTGAAGAGGTGCCGGAAGAGCTGATGGCTTCCGTGAAGGCGACCTATGACCGCATCGAGGAGCTGACCGCACAGCGTGAAAACTGCGTGCGCTGCCCCGCTTGCGGCGCTTATCAGAGCACGGATGCCCGCTTCTGTTCGAAGTGCGGCCGCCGTATGCCGGAGGATGCGCCCGAACCGGCTGCCGAACCCGAAAACGAGGAAGACAGCGAATATTGTCCCGTTTGCGGCGCAATGCGGGATGAAAATTCGGGTTTCTGCGTTGTTTGCGGACATTCTTTTTCCGTGAAGGATGAAAACAACGAGCCCGAACCCGAGCAGGAAAAGCCCGAAGAGGAAGAACCCGTTCGTGAAGCATCGGAAGAACCGAATCACGAAGAAATCGAAGAATAAACTTTAGAGAGGTCTATCAGTCATGCAGCAGTCTCCGTCCAATCGTCCGCCGAAAAAACGCCTGACCAAAAAGCAGATCGAGGCACTGCGCCGCCGTCGCCGCAGAGAGAAAATCATGAATATCTCGCTGCTGGTTTTCATTGCGGTGCTGGTTGTCGGCGTTACGATTCTCGTTCTCCGTCCGGGACAGACGAATTCCGTTTCCGCCGTGCCGTCGCCCGTTCCCACGGCCGAACCCACGCCGATTGTGACGGAAGCCCCCACGGAGGTTCCCACGCAGGCACCGACCGAAGCACCTACGGAAGCAATCGCCGAAACGCCCACCCAGGCACCGGCGGCCGTTACGGAAACGGAAACGCAAAACACCGTGTCTTCCGGCAACCGCAGCGTGCATTTCCGAGTGACCGGCGATATCATGGTCACGGAGGATCAGCTGAGCTTTGCGAAGGCCACTTCGACTGCATACGGCGACGGCAAGGGCTATACCTTCACGCCGCAGCTTGCGCAGGTGATGGAATCGCTTCAGGCGGCGGATTATACCATCGGCAATCTGGAGACCACCATCGGCAAATACAAGACGCGCGATTATTCGGGTTATCCGATGTTCAATGCACCGGAGACGATTCTGGACACCCTGAAGGATTGCGGCTATGACTTCTTCACGCTGGCGAACAACCATATGCTCGACCGCTGGTTTGACGGCATGAAGAACACGGTGAGCTGGGTGGAGCAGTACGGCTTTGCGCATGTGGGCGCGTATCGCACGCAGGAAGAGCGCAACACGCCGGTAATCATCGAAATCAACGGCATCAAGTTCGGCTTTGTGGCGTACACGCATTCCACGAACACGGTGGAGAATTCGTGCGATCAGGCAGTGTTTGAATACGGTGTGCCGTATCTGTACAAGGCGGATATCGAGGGCGACATTCAGCGCTTGCGCGATGCGGGGGCGGAGGTTGTGGTTGCGCTGCCGCACTGGGGCGAAGAATACGTCCGCGAGCCCGACAGCACGCAGGTTCAGTATGCACAGCGCCTTGCGAAGGCGGGTGCGGACATCATTCTGGGCAGCCATTCGCATAAGGTGCAGCCGATGAAGGTTGTGAATGTCACCTGCAACGACGGCACGAACAAGAATGTGTTCATCATCTATTCGCTGGGCAATTTCCTGACCTCGCACGATGTTGAATACACCGATGCCGGCATCATTCTGGATTTCACCGTTCAGGAGCAGGCGGACGGCAGTTTCGAGGTCACGAACATCGGCTATGTGCCCACCTATTGCTGGACGCATGACGGCGGCGTGGAAGTTGTTCCCGCGAAGGTGTATTTGCAGAACCGCCCGGACAACATGAGCGACGCATCCTATGAGCGCATGAAGTCCACCTATGAAGGCAATGTGGCGCTGCTGGGCAGCGAATTCACGGTGCTCGACAAGTAAATCACAGCGCATCGCTTTTCTGAGAGCGATGCGCTTCTTTGGAGGATGTTGAATGAATTTTTCGGTCAATGCATACGCGAAGATCAACTGGTGTTTGCATATCACGGGCGTCATGGCGAACGGTTATCACGAAATGGATATGCTGATGCAGCCGATTTCGCTGTGTGATACGTTGGGATTTTCGGAATCGAATGCACTTTCGCTCACGGTGAACGGGAAGAAGGCGCACAAAGATGATCTGGTTTTGAAAGCGGCGCGCGCGTTGAAAGCCTATGCCGGAAACGAAGTGCCCGGCGCAAAGATTGCATTGCAAAAGCGCATTCCGGCGCGCGCAGGTTTGGGCGGCGGCAGCGCGGATTGCGCGGAAACGCTCAAGGCGCTGAATCGGATGTGGAAATTGAATTTTTCGATGGAGACGCTGGTTCAAATCGGAGCCGAACTCGGCGCGGATGTGCCGTTCTGCCTGCTGGGTGGTTTGTCGCGCGTTCGAGGATTCGGTGAGAGAGTGCATCGGCTGAAGTCCGCGCCGCACTGTTGGCTGGTGTTGATTACACCGGGCAATGGCTTGTCCACGCCGGAGGTGTTTCGCGAATGGGATGCGCAGCGTTGTGTTTTCAACGGCTCCGAAGATGCGGTTGAACGCCTTGCGGAAGCGCTCGGTTGCGGAAATTTTGAAGGGGCGCAGTCGCTTTCGTTCAATGCGCTGGAAGCGCCCGCCATTCGCCTGATGCCTGAAATCGAAAACCGTATGCAGGCGTTTCGCGATTGCGGGGCAAAGTATGTGCGGATGTCCGGCAGCGGTTCAACGGTCTACGGCGTGTTCGATTCACCCGAACAGGCACAAGCCGTCGCAGCAAGCTGTCC
>CAVHAH010000135.1:2815-5559 GCA_963633785.1 bacterium | reverse complement strand
CCCGATAGCCGTGCGCACGCACGATTTCCATCACGCATTCAAGCAATTTCATTGAAGAAATGCCCTTGTATTGCATGTCGCTGTCGGGAAAATGCTTTCCGATATCCCCTTCGCCGAGTGCACCCAACAGCGCATCCATCAGCGCATGTACTGCGACATCGGCATCCGAATGGCCGTCCAATCCTCGATCATGCGGAATCTCCACCCCGCACAGCACGAGCTTCCGCCCTTCCCGAAGGCGATGTGCATCATAACCCGAACCTATGCAAATTGCATTCTTCATTTTTTGAAAATCCTCCGGATTCGTGAGCTTCACGTTTTTTTCCGCTCCGAGAGCAGTTACGAGCCGCACCGTTCCGTAACAGTGTTCATACAATGCCGCATCATCCGTTGCGGTGAATTGCTCGCATTTTGCCTGCTCGTACGCCCGCTTGAGTTCCCGAATGCGAAAGGTTTGCGGCGTCTGCACGGCTCGAAGCGAGCTTCTGTCGAGCGTATGAACGGTGTTATCCGAATGAATCGCCTTTATGGTATCGGTAACGGGCGTTGAAATCACGCCGCTTCCGTATTGTTTTGCACTGTCCACAGTGGCTTGGATGATTTCACGGGTTACAAACGGGCGTGCCGCATCATGAATCGCAACGATTTCCGCTTCCTGCGCAAGTGCGCAAAGACCGTTGAAAACCGAAGCCTGCCGCGTTTCTCCGCCGAACACAACCGCTTTCACCAGCGGATTCTCGCCCTCACGTTCCATCGTGGCACGATATATATCCCGATCCTGTTCGCCGATTACCAAAACAATTCCATCGAAGATATCGGAATTTGCGAGTGCGTCAAGGCATCTGGAGAGCACACTGCGCCCGTTCCACACAAAATAAACCTTGTTGCGGTCAAGTCCGGAACGCATTCCCTTCCCTGCCGCAACCACAACTGCCCAGGTATTCATGAGCGTGCGCGGTACATATCCGCCGCATCCTGTTTGGCCGCATGCTCCGCAATCGACAAAATCTCATACTCGGAATACTTTTCGCCGAACCGAATGCCCAGAATATCGCCGACATGAACATCCGTGCCCGGCTTTCCCTCTTTGCCGTTCACCGTTACATGGCCTGTTGAACAGGCATCATTCGCAACACTGCGGCGCTTGATGATTCTGGAGATTTTCAGGAATTTATCCAACCGAATGGATGTCGGTGCAACACGCTCAACGGGTTTGCGCGCTTCGATTTCTTTTCTGCTCATGATTTCCTCCGATGTATATAAATAAAGGAGTCACTTCTGCAAGCGACCCCTGAATGTGAACAAATTAGAATTCGTCTTTGAATCCCTTGCCCGCACGGAAAACCGGTACTTTCTTGGCGGCGATTTCCATCGTCTCGTTCGTTCCGGGCTTATGACCGATGCGTGCCGCACGTTCCTTCACCTCAAAGGTACCAAAGCCGACCATCTGAACCTTTTCGCCGGCCTTAAGCGCTTCAACAACGGTTTCGGTGAATGCGTTTGCCGCCGCTTCCGCTTCCTTCTTGGTCAAACCGGACTTCTCTGCCATCTTGGCAATCAAAGCTGCTTTATTCATGTTCCCCCAGCTCCTTCATTCTTCTTTTCTTTTTCTCGCATATCATGCTTGTATTATATTATGCACACAACCCGTTGATTCCTGCTATTTTTCCCCTATGCCCGACAATTTTACCAAATTCCAATATTCCTTCAACGTTTCGGCGGACAGTGTATCGGCTTGCGCACCGTTTTCAAGCGTTTCAAAACGCTCAATCAACCGATCCGTTGCCGAATTCAACGCAATTTCGGGATCAACGCCCGCCGCATGGGCAACGCCGACACAGCGAAGCAGGATATCGCCGATATCCCCGTTCTCCTTCAAAGCCCGAAGAAGCCGATCTTTCGCCTCTTCACATGTTTCGGCACATCCGCATGCACGATCGAGCCTTTTCAGAACCTTTTGCGCACGCATCATCGCCGGAAGGGATTTGGATACATCGTGCAGCGATTCGGAATAGCATTTCTGACCGCGTTCACGCATTTTGTTCTTTTCCCAAAGAACGGACACCGCCTGCGGACAGTCTGCCGAATCCTTTCCGAAAATATGGCTATGTCTTTGCAGCATTTTTTCGCAAATGGCGGTTGTGACATCGCTCATATCAAATTCAAAATGCTTTTGCGCAATCTCCGTATGGAACACGACCTGAAAGAGCATATCGCCCAGTTCCTCAGCCAAGTGATACGGATCCTGCGCATCAATGGCTTCAACGATTTCATACGCCTCTTCCACCACATACGGGCGCAAGGATTCATGCGTCTGTTCGCGATCCCACGGGCAACCGTTCGGCGCATACAAGCGCGTCATAATTTCCCGAAGGTGTTCGAAATCAAAACGCTGCAGCTGTGTGAAATCGGTTTGCGGCGGTATATAGGCCACGGTTCTATGGTCATAATGCGCCAAACGATCAAGATTAAACAATTCCGTTCGGGCAATGCCGCCATCGGGCTGGCGAATCCAAACGATGCCCTCCTCCGGATAGCATTCCATCAGCTTCAGCTTAACCTCGCTTGCAAGCGCACGGGTGTCGATTTCGCGAATCAGCACGCCTTCCGCTGCACTGAGGCGGTAATTCTCCCAATCCGAAGCCACGAGCAGTTTCACCGCATCCTGCGCATAAGCCGTCAATGCACCTTCCATAGGAGGACCCGCGATAATATGCGCATCCGTTCGCTTCAGAATTTCACCG
>CAVHAH010000135.1:0-2805 GCA_963633785.1 bacterium | reverse complement strand
CGCCGTAAACGACGTTCTCTTTTTTTGCAGCGGCAATCACCGCATCCGCCGCCTTTTTCGCATGCTCGTCAAAATCATCGCAGGATTCATACAGTGCATCCAGCGTATCGAATGCAATGCCGTTTCGATTCAGCCAATCCGCACAGCCGCATTGTTGTGTATGCAAAATGACGCTTGCGCCGCTTCGGAATTGCTCCACGGCTTCGAGCGTCAAATGTTTTTCCTCGTATCCATGTCCGACAATCGTTATTTTTCCCATTTTACACTCCGTGATTCAGGATTTCGGAAAGGCGCAAAACGTCCTGCTTATAAACCTCTCGCAGCGATCGGTTATAAATCATCGATGCGGGGTGATACATCGGATAAAGGTGAATGCCGTGCACATTCAAAACCTGTCCGTGCACCGAACCAATCACCGTTTTTGAATCCGTAAATGTTTGAAGCGGAACGTTTCCCAGTGTGACCACATATTCGGGCTTCACAATCTCGATTTCCCGCATCAGATACGGAGAAAACAGTGCGATTTCCGCATGCGTAGGCGGTCGGTTTACGGTTCTTCCCGCCTTAGAGATTCGTGTGGGCCGAAATTTCACCGTATTGGTCACATACAATTCGGAGCGATCAAGCCCCGCCAGAAGCAGAAATTCATCGAGATTCTTGCCTGCTTTTCCGACAAACGGGCGCCTTTTCAGCGTTTCCTGTTCTCCGGGCGCTTCGCCCACCAGAACAACCCGAGCACCGACGGCGCCTTCTCCGTAAACGAGAATCTTTTCATCTTCTCCGTAGGTCTGATCGACAATCTGTTTCAACTCGGCATTCAGCTTTTCCATTTATATTTTGTCCTCGGATGCGTGAATTTCATTCAGTTTCGGGCGAATCTTCTGAAAGTCTTCCCATGCGGGACGCTTTTTTTCGGGATCACGCAACAGTGCCGACGGATGAAACGTCGGCAAAAACCAAACGCCCTTGCGTTCATACCAGCGTCCGTGGTCGCGCGTCACGAACACATCCGTGCCCAGCGTATACCTGCACGCCGTTTTTCCCAGCAGCACAATCACTTTCGGGCGAACCAGCGCAAATTGCATTCTCAAAAAGCCCTTGCACGCTTCGGCTTCATCCGCCTCGGGAGTTCTGTTTTGCGGAGGACGGCATTTCACGATATTGCATATATACGTTTCCGAACGTTCGATTCCGATGGCATGTATCATGCGTGTGAGCAATTCACCGGAACGCCCGACAAAGGGGCGGCCCAGCCTGTCTTCTTCCTGCCCCGGGCCTTCGCCGATGAACATCAATTCGGCATTCGGATTTCCTTCGCCGGGAACAATATGATTCCTGCCTTCACACAATCTGCAGCGATCGCAATCTCTGAGTGTTTCCGAAAATTCCGCCCATGAAACACGCATATGTTTCCTTCCTTTATTCCGGAATAATAAGTGCACTCATGAACATATCCCACAGAGTCGCAAACGATGTCTCCATGCCGGATTTTGCCCAATGAATCAATGTAATCAGCAGGAAAACGCAGGCGGCAATCACGATCAGCCCCAGCAGAATGCCGATAAAATCCGCCATTCCCGCAAAAATCTGATACTTCATTTTGCGTCTGCGCACTTCCTGACGCGTAAATATTCTCGCCATTATCGTTTCCCTCCTCATGGTGCAAGTATACCACACATTGCCCGCAAAAGCAATCACGGACCGTATTCAACGATTTGATTCGTCGCCTTATAGGTGCTTTTGCAAAGCAAATCGCGGCTGATTGTATTGCCGTTTGCATCCTTGCGGACTTTATAAGCCACGGCCGTGTAGCCCTTTTTGCCGTTCTGAACCGTGTATGTCGTTCCCGTTGCCAGCATTGAATTGGCTCGGTATTCGGTATCGTAATCAATCGTACCGGTAGTTTCGGCATCGATTTCGATGGTTTCTCCGTTTTCCAGGAGATGTCCGCAAATGCCGATTCGCACGCGCTTATCCTCCGAAAGCACGCATACAATATACACGGCATCGTCCGAAGTATTGGTAAACTTCAAATCCTGGCTTCCCCAGTTGACCGCCGCATCCTTGCCCTTATCCACATAGGATACGGTCAGCGAGTGGTTGTGCCGCTCATCGATTTGCAAATCCGCCTTCACTGCCGCATTAAACAGGGTGGTCGACACCTGACAAATGCCGCCGCCGACATCTTCCGTTACCGTTCCTCCGGAATACGCCGTTGCAACCTTGAATCCGCGTTCTGTCGTGCGCTTGCCCACCGTATCGTTAAACGAAAATGTTTCCCCCGGCTGCAGGCACGTTCCGTGAATCAGGGACAGAGCGAGCTTGATATTGGACAATCGATTCGAGCTGGAGGACGATGCATTCGTAACCGCATAAGAAATCATGCCGTATTCCGAACTGATTTCGTCCTTGCTGACGTTTGCCTGAATCGTTTCGATTTTTACCTCCACCGAACCTCCGCCGTTATTCAGTGCATTCTGAATATCCGCTTTCAGCGATTGACCGTCCAACTGCTGTCCGTCGGAGGATTCGGAAAATTCAAACGAATAGGTATCGGGATTGAACGACTCGATTTTTGCATCCTGTGCAGGCGTATCGATGCTCGCCGACAGCGATGCAACATACGCATCAATCAGCGATTCATCATACAGCTTGCGTGTAACGGTATAATTCGCAGGCTCGCCCACGCGCGTTGAGATGGCCTGATAGCGTTCCACCAGAGAACCGAAGCGTCCAGCCGAATACGCATTGCTTAAAACGGTTTGATAATCACTCTGATAACCGAATGCCTGTGCAGTATAGCTT
>CAVHAH010000134.1:1781-5576 GCA_963633785.1 bacterium | reverse complement strand
TACCATCAAAGTTTTAAGAAATTACAGCAAATTATAGATATTTTGTATTTTTCTTGCCGTTTTGCATTTTGCTATCGAGAAATTCATATTTCTTGTTGTCATTACTTGACGTTTATTTTAATTTATGGTATTATTTAACATAGAAGGAGTGCACGGATTAAGCATTTCTGTCTATCGGAAATAGCATGTTTACAATACAGTGCACAATTCTCCTTCCGACGAAAAAAGTTATGGAGGGAAATAAATGTCATTACCCGGAAAATACAGTATTTGTATACTTGAGGAAGACAATCCTCTGAAATCCTATTTTCGTTTGAAACCGATTTTGATTACCGAAAACGGACGATTCATGCCCTATGATGCGCGTGAAGAGTATCCCGTTGACGGCTGCATTCGCATTGTTCCGGACAAAAACGAATCCGGAATGTTCAAGGCACGCATGCGCCGTATCGGTTTTTTTGCGGCGGTCGACCTGTTTGACCACCCGAATGAAAACGATAAGATTCGTGCGAATAAGAATTTTCGCGATGATGACACGGAACGCAACGCCTATATCATCTATTCGGATGTGATTCGCGATCCCGCTCCGGGAATGCTGTATGCCGTTGTTAAAGAGAAGCCCGAAATCGCCAAAGATGCATTTTTCCCGACAATGCCGATTCAAAATGTGCTGCTCAATTCGGACGGAGTGCTTCAGGAACAGGTTTGGCAATGCGTGGATGTGAATGCCGATACGGACACCTGCCGATTGCAGGCAACCGATCAGACAGTCGATCCGTCCCAGCTGCAGGTGTTCGACTTGAAACTTTCGGGAGACAGGAGCCTGACGATTGCCGTGCGCCCGCTGCAGGCGGCGAAGCCCATCGAGGCGAATGCCGTTATTCCGCAAACGGTCGAACCGAAAGCGCAGTTGCCCAAGGAAGCTCCCGAGGAAAAAACGGAAGTGCCGACACCGCAAACGGAAACGGAACCCGCCGTACACGCTTACAGCCGTATTCTTGCGGAACAATGCGGTTTGAATCCGCGGCGCGGAAGAAGTCTGAAAGAAATCGTGGATGAGAAATGGCGCGCTTCCCGCATTGAATCTTTGGGGCTTCCCGTGCAAAGTGTACAGAACACAAATCCCGCACAAACGCCCGTTGAATCCGTAGTTGCCGCCATGCGAAACGTTTGGGCACAGCCCGAGCAGCGTTCGGAGCTTGTGGCTTCGTTGGCGGAGCTTGAAAACCTGAATGAAACGCTGAATACCTGCCGAAATGCGGCGAAGGAAAGCCTGATTAACCGTCAACTGGTCGATTTGGAAGCACAGCGTTTGCAGGCCATCAGGGGTTTGGAAGATTTGCGCAAGCAAAAAGAGATGCTGCGCACCGAACTGAAGCAGGAGATTCTTCAGGAAGAATCGGAAGCGTTTGCCGAAGCCATTGAAAAAACCCGCGTCGCCCGAGAACAGCAGGCAGAAGCGGAGAAACTCGCAGAGGAAACTCAGTTGGCCGCCGAGAGCGCACAGGATCTTCTGAATTCACTCAGCGACGGTCGCTTTGAAAAGCGTTTGCATGAATTCGCACTAACCAGCCATGCGGCGGCGTTGGTGCGCCGAATCGATGAAAAGCGCATCGTGCCTGCGATTGTCAACGGCGTAGCCGTCAACCGCAACACGCTGATTGAACGCACCATGACCGTTTTCGAGCAGGCGGGCGCTCCGATTTCTCGTGAATACGCCATTCACCTTCTGATTTGCGCTTCGCAAAGCCCTGTTTTGCTGTTTGCAGGTGCGCCCGGTTGCGGAAAAACACGCACAGCGCAGTTGTTGGCACGGGCACTCGGCCTTTCGGATGCACGTATGCGCCTGATTATTCCCGGCAAAGAATCGATTCGGCTGACCGATGCGCCGGGCAGTGCTATGCGCATGATTGTTCTCGATGATGCGAATCTTTCGCCTGCCGACGATTTCTATCGCGGTCTTTTCCGCAATACCGATTCGGATCAGCTTTTGCTGTGCGCAACGATTCAGGACGACGGTCTGCCCGTTCCCGCCTATGCGTTTGACCGCACATTCACAATTCGCCTGTCCGACAGCTTCTCGTTTGAGAATCGGTCGACGGCAAAATCTGCCGTTCCCGAAAGCTATCCGCCCGTTACGCGCTCGACATTGCGCAAGGCTTTCCCGATTCAGGAGGACTGCATTCCCGAATCGTTGATTGAACGGCTGAAAAAACTGCTGGCGGATTTTGCACTGGTGGGCATTCGCCCGTCTCCTCGTGCATTGAATGCAGTGCTTGATTATTTGGGCGCCGCAGTTGCGCTGAATGCCGATGAACCGTTTGCGCTGCTCGATTGTGCGGTTGCGCAGAGAATTCTCCCGGCATTGTTGGCGAACGCGCCCGGAGGTGCATTACGTGCACTGCCGAAAATTCTGAGCGATTGGCCGATTTGTTCGGCTCTGCTCGAAGAACCGTTGCCGATTCGGTGGTAAAGTGAGCATCGCCGAATTGTGCGGCGCTGTCTAAACATTATGGATAAAAGGATGCGCTCCTCGTTTTGAGAAGCGCATCCTTTTTATTCTTCAAAGAACATCTTTTCGATTTTCAATTTCGCTCGATACAATTCATTGCGCGGGTATTTCTCACGGGCTTCTTCCACTGCATCATCGAAATCCACCTGATCGAGCAGGCGTGATAACAGATACAATTCCGCCGTGATTTCCGGCTTGGGGGCTTCCTCTTTTGCCGCAACCTCCGACAAATCCACCGCCATGCAGTATTCACCCTTGTCGGCATTCGGATTTGCGCTGATGGCCTCGGCTACGCTGCCTGCATAACCTCGATACATGCGCTCGAATTTCTTTGTCAGATCGCTGCAAACGCACACCTGCGCCTGTTCCCATTCCTCGGCAATCGCCTGAACCAGTTCCACCACACGATGCGGAGATTCATACAGCACGAAAACGGGAATGCCCGTTTTTTGAATCGATTTCAGTTTTTCGTGCAAAGCCTTCTTTTCGCGAGGCAAAAAGCCGAAAAACGCAAATTCACGCGCATCGAATCCCGAGGCGGATAAGCAGGTGACTACCGCCGAAGGTCCGCTCACCGGTTCTATCGGAATGCCCGCTTCCCATGCCGCACGAACCAGCAGATGTCCCGGATCGGAAATGCCGGGCGTTCCCGCATCGCAGGTCAACGCAACCGTTAAATCCTCCTCCAGCATCCTTGCAATCAGCTGCGGCGCACGGTTTTCTTCGTTGTGGCGATGACAGGAAATCATCGGTTTCTTCAATTCAAACCGACTTAGCAGTTTCATCGTTACGCGCGTATCCTCTGCGGCAATCAAATCCGCCGCTTCCAGCGCATCGTGCATTCGCGGCGTAAGGTCGTTCAGATTTCCGATCGGCGTTGCCACCACATACAGTTTCGGCATAATTATCTCCTGTTATTTCAGAATATAAAACAGCTCGTTTTCTTCGGTAAACCGCACAGCCACCGATCTGTTATCGGGAATATGCTTTTCCATCCATTCGGAATAGTGCTGTTCCATGCCCACATTATGACCGCTCAAGGAGCGTGTCGGGAAGGATACCACGATATTCTCGGCATTCACCCGATTCAACACTTCCGCTGCGGCGCCCGCCTTTTGGCGTTCAAGCAGCGGCAATACCTTGAATAGCAGGGCAACATCCGCTTGCCGGGAAGGAATCTCACACAGCAAATCGCCCAACTGCGCCTGTGCGCCGCCGAATTCACGAATGACGTTCACGCATTGGCCGCTGATATCCACGCCCGCAATTTGCGCATTCGGGAA
>CAVHAH010000134.1:0-1771 GCA_963633785.1 bacterium | reverse complement strand
TCGGATTCAAACCGCACGCCAAATCCAGAATGGAATCGGGCATTCCCGTGGCTTCGAGAATTCTATCATACATTCGATTCAGCCGTTCCACGGGAAGGCGTTCGCGCGTAGAGGCGTGAAGCGTCAGCAGATTTTCCCAATCGCCGTCTTTCGCCATCGCAAGCGCACGCTGATAATCTTTTTCGGTCATGAATGCGCCCGTGATACCGTGAAGCGCTTCACGCACCGCACGATCCACTTCTTTTTCTTTTTTGTATTTATTTGCGCATTCAGCCCAGATGCGTTCAATCGTTGCCGGGCAAACGTTGCGATATTTTTTTGAAGACAGCAGTTTTTCCTTCAAATCGCTCATGCGTCTTCCCTCAGAAGCTCCATCAGGCGACCGTAAAAGCGCAGATTGTGCGCCGTGGCCAAACGCATCGCCTGAGGATCATTCACCCGAAACAGATGATGCAGATAGGCGCGCGAATGGTTTCGGCAGAGTTCGCAATCGCAATGCTCGTCCACGGCCCGACCGTCCCGCACGTTTTTCTCATCCATCGCATAATGGAATCGATAGAATTTTTCGCCCGAACGCACGCCCTGCGGCGTTTCCATACCGTCTGCGAATACGTAAAGCCGTTGGTGGCGTGCTTCACGCGTGGGAATCACGCAGTCAAACAAATCGTATCCGATTTTCACGCATTCAACGATTTCTTCGGGCTTTCCGAGTCCCATCGCATATTTGATTTTATTGTCGGGCATCGCATCGGCCGCCATTTTCAGAATATCCGCGCGAAACGTTCCGTCGGCATCGAGCGGCCAACCGCCGAAGCCGTATCCGTCGAAGCCGATTTCCTCCAAACGCCGCCCGCACTCCATGCGAAGCTCGGCATCCGCACCGCCCTGTACGATTCCGAACAGCAAAGGACGCACCTTCGGCTTGGTCTGTCGAATCAGCCTTTCGAATTCGATTTTGCATCGTTCGCCCCAGCGCACCGTTAATTCAACGCTCTTGCGCTGCACCTCGATCGGATCGCTCGGATGCGTACACATATCCAGCGCCATCATAATATCCGATCCGTATTGAAACTGAACGGTAATGCACTTTTCGGGCGTGAATGTGATTTTTTCCTTTCCCCGATCCGGTCGGAAAATAATTTCCTTATCGCGAATTTCACCGTATTCCGCATTTTCACGAATCAGCGAATACAGCTGGAATCCGCCGGAATCCGTCAGTATCGCACCCTTATAGCCCGTGAATCCATGCAGTCCGCCCAGCGATTTAATCAGCTTCGCCCCCGGTTTATTCATCAGGTGATAGCTGTTCATTTCGCAGCCGTATAAATTCGCATGATACACATCGTCAAATGTTCCCGCACGAATGGCGCCGTAGGTCGCATCGGGGAAAAAGGCCGGCAGCGGAAGCACGCCCGCCGCTGTATTCAAGCTTTTCATGCATCCTCCCGCTTCTGCGCTATACGCAAGCTCGCACTTCTCGCACGGGGATTTTCATCCAATTCCCGTTGTGTTGCCGTTATCGGCTTTCTCGTAATCAACCGAATTCTCGGCTTCTTTCCGCACACGCACACCGGAAATGATTTCGGGCAGGTGCACGGATTCTCCCATGTTCGAAACGCATTTTTCACGATGCGGTCTTCAAGTGAATGGAATGTGATTACGCAAAGCCGTCCGTTCGGATTCAGCAAGTCCACCAAATCCGAAAGCGACGGTTCCAGCGGATCCAATTCATCGTTCACCGCAATGCGAAGCGCCTGAAACGTGCGCCGTG
>CAVHAH010000133.1:0-5653 GCA_963633785.1 bacterium | reverse complement strand
AGCAGGCGGGCGTGGTCGACAGCGGCGGAATGGGCCTGATGGTGGTCTACCGCGGCATGTATGCGGCGCTGACCGGCGAAACGGTTGAAATGCAGCCCGAAGAGGGCAAGAAGGATACCGTGCTCCCCGGCGAATTTGTGGACGACCACGGCGATTTGTCCGTGGATCAGATTAAGTTCGGCTATTGCACGGAATTCATCGTATCGCATCCGCATCCGGACATGAAGGAGAGCGATGTGGTGCGCCTGCGCAAGCGCCTTGAACGCATCGGCGATTGCGTATTGGTGATTTCGGATCTTTCCGTTGTGAAGGTTCACGTGCACACCAACGACCCGGGCAAGGCGATTCAGTATGCGCTGGAGCTGGGCGAGCTGGATGCGCTGAAGATTGACAACATGTTCGAAGAAGCCCGTGAACGCGAAGCGAAGCGCAAGGAAGCGGAAGAAGCGAAGAAAGCGGAGCTGAAGGAATACGGCATTGTTGCGGTTGCCCTGGGCGACGGTTTGGTGAATATCTTCAACGACCTGAATGTCGACAAGGTGGTTGACGGCGGTCAAACCATGAATCCGAGCATTCAGGATTTGGCAGAAGCCGCTGAAGCCACGGGTGCGAAGAACGTGTTCATTCTTCCGAACAACACCAATATTATTCTGGCGGCGCAGCAGGCGAAGGATTTAACGGACAAGAACGTGATTGTTCTTCCCACAAAATCGGTGCCGATGGGCGTTTCGGCGGCGCTGGCATTCAACCCCGAAGCAAGCGTGGAAGAAAACACGCAGGCGATGACGGAGGCCGCACAAAACGTGCACACCGCATCCATCACATTCGCCGTTCGGGATACCAATTATGATTCCCACGAGATTCATTCGGGCGACATCATGGGCATGATTGACAACAAGCTGGATGTTCTCGGCCACGAAGTCGAAGCGGTCGCCGCCGAGTGCACGGAGCACATGATGAATGACGATGCTTCTCTGATTACCGTCTATTACGGCGCAGATGTGGAAGAAGCGCAGGCGCAGACACTTTGCGATGCACTCGAGGAAAAATATCCCGATTGCGATGTGGATATGCAGTCCGGCGGTCAGCCGCTGTACTACTATCTGATTTCGGTGGAATAAAAGATATAATTGTTCATTGCCGTGCGGCGAATGCTGTGCGGCAATGTTTTTGCGGGAGGTGAATGGCGATGCGGCTTTCTGAAATTCACGGAATCGGCCCGTCTCGGCTGAAAGCGCTGAACGATGCGGGGATTTTTACCGCCTATGATCTGGTTCGGCTTCTGCCCCGTGAATATCGGGATTTAACCGTGTTCACGCCTCTTCAGGCACTCACGCCCGGTCAGGCGGCGGCGGTGCACGTGCGGGTGAGCGGCGAAGTGCGGGAGGCCCGCGCGAAGAAGCTGTTGATTACCAAGGCATTCATCACCGACGGAGAAACCGTTGTGCAGGCGGTATGGTACAATCAGCCGTGGCTGAAAAAGCAGCTGACGCAGGGGCGTGAACTTCTGCTATACGGCAAGCCCGAATACAAGCGGGGCGTTCTGATGCTGGTCAGCCCCACGATTGAACAGAACGGCGGTCTGATTCCCGTTTATCGGGCGATTCCCGGCATTCCTCCGAAAATGCTTCGGTCAACCATGGAATGTGCGCTCGATGCGCTCGACAGCGCATGGAAGGACGAACTTCCCGAAAGCATTCGGGAGCGGTTCGGTTTGTGCGAACGGAATTTCGCACTGCGCAATGCGCATTTCC
This sequence comes from bacterium, assembly GCA_963633785.1. Classification (GTDB taxonomy): domain Bacteria; phylum Bacillota; class Clostridia; order Christensenellales; family Aristaeellaceae; genus Faecivicinus. The sequence continues at coordinate 3,899 of CAVHAH010000133.1, read as the reverse complement.
CAATCAATCGTGAATCGCTGAATGCGGCACGGCGGCGGCTGGCCTTCGAGGATTTACTGCTCTATCAGGTGGCTCTGCGCATGATTCGCAGCAGCGGCCGCAAGGGCATTCAAATGAACGTTCCCGAAAATCAGCCCGATGCCTTCTGGAAAACGCTCCCCTTCCCGCCCACCGATGCGCAAAGGCGTGTGGCGGAGGAAATCGCACGGGATTTGCGCAGTGAATGCGCCATGACGCGCATGGTTCAGGGCGATGTCGGCTGCGGCAAAACGGCGATTGCGTTTGCGGCAATGGCAATGGCGCACGAATGCGGTTATCAAAGTGCGCTGATGGCGCCCACCGAGGTGCTCGCACAGCAGCATTTCGAATCCGCAAAGGCAATGCTGGAACCTTTGGGCTGCCGTGTCGGTTTGCTCACGGGCAGTTTAACCGCAAAGGGGCATCGAATTGCGCATGCGGCGATTGCTTCGGGCGAATGGGATGTGATTATCGGAACGCACGCTCTGATTACCGACAAGGTGGAATACGCCAATCTCGGTTTGGTGATTACGGATGAACAGCATCGCTTCGGCGTTCGCCAGCGCAGTTTGCTGGGCGAAAAGGGCGATCAGACGAACGTGCTCGTGATGTCCGCAACGCCGATTCCCCGTTCGCTTTCGCTGATTCTGTATGGTGATTTGGATATTTCCGTTGTGAATGAATTGCCGCCCGGACGAAAGCCCGTGGCAACGCGCATCGTGCCCGAATCCAAGCGGGAGGGGCTTTACGGTTTTCTGCGCAGTGAAATCGCAAAAGGGCGTCAGGCCTATGTGGTTTGTCCGCTGGTGGAGGAATCGGAAGCGGTGGAGGCTTCGCCTGCGGAATCGGTTTACGAGGATTTGCGTGAAAACCGCCTGCCCGAATTGCGCATTGAATTGGTGCACGGGCGCATGAAAGCGGCGGACAAAGATGCCGTGCTCGAAAAATTTCGCGCGGGGGAAGCGGACGTGCTGGTTTCCACAACCGTGATTGAGGTGGGCGTGAACGTTCCGAACGCCACGATTATGGTGATTGAGAATGCCGAGCGATTCGGTTTGGCGCAGCTGCATCAGCTTCGAGGGCGTGTCGGGCGCGGCGAATATGAATCGTGGTGCTTTTTGATGGCGGAACCGAACACACGCCTGCGCTTTCTGACGAGCACCAACGACGGATTCAAAATCGCTCAAAAGGACATGGAGCTCAGAGGCCCCGGTGAATTGTTCGGCACACGCCAGTCCGGTGCGATTGCCGAAGGGCTCGGTCTGGCGGGAACGGATACGCTGCTGCTCAAGCAAACGCACGAATTGGCGCGTGAATTGATTCAGTCCGACAGCGAAGACGCGCGGCAGGTGATTCGCCTTGCGCACGATAAATTCGGCGAGAAATTCAACGGAATCGCCGTGAATTGAATTTGTCCGCAGAATCCGTTCGGATTCTGCGGACAAATTCTTAGGTAACACCGCACAAATGAGGTGGTACGATGAATAGTGAATTTTGCGGTAGATGGAATTGCAAAAATTGAAGGTTTAAGGCTGAAAACCCTTAGGGTGTGTTTCTAAAAGGAAAAACTGCAAGTTTGAGCAGATTTTTCGTCAGATCAAGGATGGAAACCGTAGGTTTAGTGGGGCTAAATCAAGGTTTTCAGACGAAGAGATGATGGAAAAGATGCCAAAATTGCAGTTTAGGGAATTTTAGAAACACGCCCTAGGTTTTCAGGTTTGCCCATAGGCAAACTGCCGCCGAATTATGTGGGACTAAAGGCAATACCGCACAAACAAGGCGGTATTGCCTTTTCATATTCATTTACAGCAAAACGGTTTCGCATTCGATTTTATTCGGCGAAAGCGTGAATCGCACGGCGTTGCGGTTGTCACCGGGATCGGTGAAGTGCATCTGAGCGCCGAGGCGTTCCACCATTTTCACAATCTCGGGATGTGCGCTTTCATAGCGGCGATCGCTTGACGCACAGCAAACCACGTGTTTGGGCGCAACCGCACGCAGAGTTTCCTCGGTAATCGCATCAATCTGACCGTGGTGTCCGATTTTGAACAGGTCGGCATGAAGCGATTCGGGGGCAATCTGCGAATAACCGTTTCGGTTGTTATCGCCCACCAGCAAAACGGTCGGAAGATTGTTCGATTGAATCTTCAGCACGATGCTGTAATTGTTCAATGCGGCATCGAGCGACTGAATGCGGCGCAGAATCTCCGCTTTCGATTCACGATTCAGCGCATCGTAAATGTCCCGAATTTGGTTTTCCGCATCCATTGCGCGAACGCTTGTCGGCGCAAGCACCGATGCGGAGATTTCGGGGAAATTCAGCGAATCACCGGCGCACAGCCGTTCTACCGGCACGCCCTTTTCTCGGAAATACGCAAGCATTTGCTTTGACGCATTCAACGCACGGATGAATTTAGACGTGCTTGCATTCGGCGCAAGGCTTTCGGGAATGTCCTCCCCCTCGATTTGCCCAATCTCCGCGGCGTAAAAACGTCCGACGGGCAATTCCCGGGCAACCTCCCACAGACCGCAGATATGGTCCTCGTGCGGATGTGTGGAAATCATCACATCGATTTTCGAGACGTTCATTTTGCGAAGCGCCGTGATACAGCGGTTGCGTGCGGGGGAATCGGCGAATTCCTCCGCTTCCGCACTGCCGCCGTCAATCAGCCATGTGGTGCTGCCCGTTTCAATCAATATGGCTTCGCCGTAGCCTACGTTAATAAATGTCAGTTTCATATTATTTCATTGCACGCTTGATATAAGCGCCGGAGAGCAGCAGTACCAGCAGCGTCATCACGATAGAACCTGCGCTGCCGAAGCCGAACTTCAGGTTCTTGATGCCGTAGTTGTACAAAAACTGCGTGATGGTAGCGGTGGTGTTTGCAGGGCCGCCCTGAGTAAGAACGTTTACCTTTTCAAACAAACGGAATGTATCGATTGTGCGCAGCAGGGCGCAAAGGAAGATGCCGCTCTTGATGCTGGGCACCGTTATATACACAAACTTATGCCATTTGTTTGCGCCGTCCACATCCGCCGCTTCGTATTGATCAACCGGAACGGACTGCAAGGATGCGTACAGCAGCAGGAATACAAACGGAATATTCTGCCATACGTCAATCACCAGAACGGTGCCGAATGCGCTTTTTACATCGTTAAACCAGTTGTAAACCGGCAAATGAAGCGCTTCAAGCACCTGATTGATGATGCCGTAGTTGCTCGAAAGCATGATTTTCCATGTTAATGATACCGTGACTGCGGGCAGAAGATACGGAATCAGAATCAGCGTGCGCATGATTTTCTGACCGCGCTTCATACCATTGACGAACACGGCCACCGCCGTTCCGAATATCAATTCGATAACAACGGCAATCAGCGTGAATTTAATCGTATTCAGAACAGCCTGTATGAAATAGGTGTTGTTCAGCAGCTTTTGATAGTTTTCAAGCCCGATAAAATCCGACGTGCCTTTCAGATAATTATAATTCGTGAAACTGTAAACCAACGTGAAAATAAGCGGATAGACCGTAAGGAGAATCAAAATAATAAGCGTTGGCGCGATCATGACCGAAGGAAAACGGCGATCAGGGTCCACCAGGCGATTTCGGATTTTGTTGTTCATGTGTTCGGCCTCACTTTAATAATGTGGAATGCCGGACGGATTTCTCCGTCCGGCGGATTTTCATTGAACGGATCAGCCCATCATGACCATTTCGCAAGCGGTCTGTGCATCTGCGAGCGCCTGATCAACGGTCTTCACGCCCTGCATGCAGTTGTCCAGCTCTGCGCCCAGTGCGAGCGTGAACTCGGTCCACTGCTCAATCAACGGACGGAACACGCCGGATTCAAGAGCGTTGCAAACGATTTCGAAATGGGGATAG
>CAVHAH010000132.1:0-5662 GCA_963633785.1 bacterium | reverse complement strand
TGACGCCGACGGCGGAAATACTGGACATGGCTCCCGAAATCATTCGCACATATTCAATATCGTTTCTGTTGCTTCCGTTCAATATCTTTTCAACATATTATTTCCAGGCAATCATGAAACCGAAGGCGGCGTTTATTGTCTCGGTGGGGCGGGGACTGGTTATCAGCGGTATTTTGATTATGATGCTTCCGATTCTGTTCAGCGCAAACGCTATTTGGTTTGCCATGCCGATTTCGGAGCTTCTGGTGGCAGTCTATGCCGCTGTAACGATTAAACAGTATACGAAAGCGTTATAAAGAACGGGGGAGATGCTTTTCGGCGAAGCTGTCAAAAACGGCGCAACACTTTCGCTTCACCTGTTGCCATTCTAACATCGATTCAAAATTAAACCGACGTATTGCGAACTGTTTTTACGAATGTGAAAACAGAATACATGAGTGTGCTTTTTTAATCTTTATTGCTCGAGGTTACTAACCTGTTCTTTGCAAAAATGCTCAAATAATTATGTTTTATTTTATGCATTTTAAGATATAATTGAATTGGAAGATTCAAATTCCTTCCACTACACTTTCTTTCGACGTAAAAGGAGGTTCTGTAATGAAAGAAACCATGAATCACACCAAGATGAGAGGTTTTGCAATGAAAGGAATCGGGCAGGTCGGCTGGATTGAAAAGGATGTGCCCGTTTGCGGACCGTTGGATGCCATTGTTCGACCGCTCGCCGTTTCGCCGTGCACCTCGGATTTCCATACCGTTTGGGAGGGAGCACTCGGTGAACGCCGCAATATGATTCTCGGACATGAAGCGGTCGGTGAAATCGTGGAAGTCGGCGAACTGGTTCGCACATTCAAGCCGGGCGACCGCGTGATTGTTCCGGCAATCACTCCCGATTGGGGCTCTCTTGAAGCGCAGGCGGGATATTCCATGCATTCGGGCGGTATGCTGTCGGGATGGAAATTCTCCAATTTCAAAGACGGCGTATTCGCCGAATTCTTTCACGTCAACGAAGCGGATGCCAATCTTGCGCCGCTTCCGGAAGAACTGGATCCTGCGGAAGCAGTCATGTTGAGCGACATGGTGCCTACCGGATTTCACGGCGTTGAATTGGCAGATGTACAATTCGGCGACAGCGTCTGTGTGATCGGTATAGGCCCGGTCGGTTTGATGTCGGTGGCGGCCGCCGCATTGCGAGGCGCTTCGCATCTCTACGCCGTCGGTTCACGTCCGAATTGCGTTGAAGCCGCGCGTGGCTACGGCGCAACGGATATCATCAATTACCGTGAAGGCGATGTTGTGCAGCAGATTCTCGAGAAGACGCATGGACGCGGAGTGGATCGTGTAATCATTGCGGGCGGAGATAATGATACCTTCGGGCAAGCGATTCAGATGCTCAAGCCGGGTGGTCAGATCGGCAATGTCAATTATCTCAGCTGCGGCGAATATATACAAATTCCCCGTTCGGAATGGGGATGCGGAATGGGGCACAAATCCATTCGAGGCGGCCTGATGCCGGGAGGTCGGCTGCGCATGGAAAAGCTGGCGTCTTTAATGGTAACGGGGCGATTGAATGTGGCGCCGCTTCTCACGCATCGCTTCAACGGCTTTGAACACATGGAGGAAGCACTGCTCCTGATGAAAGATAAACCTCGCGACCTCATCAAGCCCGTAGTTATCATCTAAGCGATACATAAAAGACCGCACAGTTGACATTTCATTCAACTGCACGGTCTTTTTTTTGCTTGCAATCAAGTTACAAAAGGAAGAATCAGAACTCCAAATCTCCTCCGTAGGGAATCAGCTTGCATGTGAAATCAATCTTTGCAGGGGATTGGAAGCGAGGAGCCAATTCCGGACCGCAGCTGTTGGTGCCGATTCCGTTCTGGAAGGCGTCGATACAAACCACGGTGTAACCGCTGGGAGTCAATTCGTAATTATGCGCTTTCGCTGTGAGTTCTTCCTGCGTGTAGGGGGAAGCGTTGAAGCAGAAGCCGTTGCCGACCACTTTAAGACCTCCGACCGCACCGGATACATTCAGATAATCACAGTTGAAATGGCTGCCGTTTTCCTGCGGGCGAATGTAATCCTCGTGCATGGCTTCCACGGATGCACGATAGAGATGCTTCGTAGAGGCACGATGCTTGTCCGTATAGCTTTCATAAGGTCCGTAGCCAAAGTATTCAACCTGATTGATTTGCTTGGGCATGAACAGGCGCAGACCGAATCTCGGCAGTGCCGGTGCATAATCGAGACGATCGCCATGTACAGCCACGGAAATTGCGCCGTTTTTCGCAATGTGCCATTCGACCGTTCCGTTTATGATGTTCGGAAGATAAATTGCACCAATCGAGAATTTGCTGAAGATTGTGCAATCGCCGTCCGAATCATTCATGCGCGTTTCATAAGTGCGCACAATGCCTCGATTGTAGCCGCTTTCTTCCCATTTTACGCGAATGTTGCGGTCGTTGTCCGTCGGTGCGCGCCAAATGTTGAATTCCATCGGCTGTGAAAGCAGGCAACGGTTGTCGTAATTCAGAATGTCGAAGCAGGCGCGCTGCTTATCGTAGACATAATGGAAATTCTCGCCGTCGATATGGATATAGCGATTATCTTCCTGAGTCTCCACTGCGAGAATGCCGTCTTCGCATTCGGGAATCGTCAGCGTTTGGCGACCGAGCTGTTCGATGCCCAGCACATGTCCCGCGGGAGTCAACGCCGCATCAAACTTCTGGGTAATCGTAAAGCATACTGCGAAATCGCCGGCCAGGTCTTTGGGATATTTCAGCGTGAATTCGCGAGTTTCGTGTGCGGGAACGTCCAACTGCGCCTCGGTAAGCGAACCTTCATAGATTTCACGACCGTTTTGGCGAATCGTATAGCCGATTTCAACGTGTTCGCTCAAATTGGTGAAATCAAGAATATTGTGAATGGCAAAACGTCCGGATTTCAAATCCACCTCGCCGATGCGTGCGGGACGATTCACGTTTTTCAGTTCCATCAAGCCGGTATGCGGACGGCGGTCGGGATATACCAATCCGTCCATGCAGAAATTGCCGTCATGCGGGAATTCGCCGAAATCACCGCCATAGCCGTATACACGGCGTCCGTTTTCGGTTCTGCCCATGTCTACCGCATGATCACACCATTCCCAAATGAAACCGCCGCAATGACCGTCGTGGCGCTCGAAGCAGCGATAGTAGTCCTCCAAATCTCCGGGGCCGTTGCCCATTGCATGCGAATATTCGCAGAGAATGTAAGGCTTGCCGATTTCGTTACGCTCAAAGTATTCATCGATTTCCTGAATCGACGGATACATGCGGCTGTAAAGATCCAGACTTTCGCGATTGATTTCTTCACCCTCCGGCGGGAAAGAGGCGCGTTCATAGTGCGTCAGGCGGGAGGAATCATATTGCTTTGTCCATGCGAGCGCGGCATCGAAGTTACGGCCGTGTCCGGATTCATTGCCCATTGACCAAATCACAACGCAGGGACGGTTTTTGTCGCGCAAAACATTCAGCTTTACACGATCGAGAATCGTCTCTTCGTATTCGGGATCCATTGCGAGGCGATTGTAATTGCCGTTATAACCGTCTGTGCCCACGAAAACCACGCCGTGGCATTCAATGTCGGATTCGCCAATCAAATAGAAGCCGTATTCATCGCACATCTTCACAAATTCGGGTGCATTCGGATAGTGGCTGGTGCGAATCGCATTCACATTGTGCAGCTTCATGAGCGTCAAATCCTTCAGCATCTGCTCTTTGCCGACGGCAGGGCCGAGAACGGGGTCGCTGTCGTGACGGTTTACGCCGCGGAATTTGACATTCTGACCGTTGATGAATACAACGCCGTCACGAATGCAGATTTCACGCAAACCGATGCGCTCGGCAATCACTTCACCTGCACAGGACATAACCAGCGTATACAAATAAGGATGCTCAGCGTTCCACAGAATCGCATTTTCAACGGAGAATTCAATCTTTCCGTTTTCGGAACGGCCGTTGAACAGCTCGTATCCGAGCGCATCGTAGAAGCGGTATTCAACAACGTTCTGCTTCGGCATATCGAGATCTACGCAGATATCGGCCGCCGAATATTGATTGCGCAGGGTTGTGTGCACAAAGTAATCGCGAATGCCGTCTTCCGCGCGCAGAAGGATATAGGTATCGCGGAAAATGCCGGACATGCGCAGCTTGTCCTGATCCTCGAAATAGCTGCCGTCGCACCATTTGAGCACCAGCACCGTGATGGTATTCAAACCGTCCACCGCAAAGTCGGTCAAATCGAATTCGGAAGTCGCATGCGATACCTGACTGTATCCCACGAATTTTCCGTTCACATACAGATAGAAACAGGAATCAACGCCTTCGAAGCAAAGCACGGGGCGAATTCCCGCCTTCGGATGCAGTTCAACTGTTCGCTGATACAGCGCACAGGGATTTTTTACGGGAACATACGGCGGATCATAGGGGAAGGGGAAGCGAACGTTGGTATACTGATGCGCATCGTATCCCTGCGTCTGCCAAACGGACGGCACCGGAATAGAGGCATCGAGGTAATCTTCCGCAACAAACTCGTCCGCAAGATCTTCAAAGCTTTCGAAATAATGGAACGCCCATTCACCGTTCAGCGAAAGGAAGCGCTCAGACTTCGTCCTGTCGCCGGCGACTGCCGAATTGCGGTGCACATACGGGATGAAATATGCATGTGAAGGCATTGTCGCAATATGGAGAACATGCGGGTCCTCGTGAAAATGCAGCTTCTTCATAGATGATCTTCCCTTTCTGATTAAAGGAGGTTTAACCCTCCCGACTAAGTTTATTATAATAAAAAAGCAGCATTCCGTCAAGAAGTTTAAGGCAACATACCCTGTTCAAAACGGAATCAGGAAATAAAGCTTCTTGCGATTTTATCGGCATCGGTGTGTTTCAGAAATACAACGTTGAATTCGTGTTCTCCGGTTAATGGCGGACAGGTGAATTGACCGAGATCGTTTTCGTTGCGAACCACGGCCTCATAGAGAAAACTGATGCCGTAACCGCCGCGAACCAGATTCTTAATGATTTCAAAGGAGCTGATGCAGATTTGTCGGGAAAAGGATTGAACTGTATAACCGCTGTTTTCCAACTCCCGTTCCAATATGTTGCGAGTACCCGAACCGCTTTCACGCAAAATAATGGACTCCTGCAGTAAATCGGCAATGTCTACATTTTTTCCGTCGAACGGATGATTCTTTTTGCAAATTCCGATATAGGGCTCGTTTTGAAACAGAAACCAGTCGTAATGCTGCTTATCGAAAAGCCCTTCCAGCACAACGAAATCCAATTCGCCTCGATTCAGCAATTCCAGAAGATTGGCGGTATTGTCCACGAGATACGAGATTTGATGTTCGGGATTCTTCAGGAATTTTTGAATATAGGGAAGAAGCACATATTCACCGATGGATTTCGTTGCCCCTACACGCAACACCCGCTTCGGCCGTTCGTGAAGCTTCTCAATCAAGTTTTCTTCATTATACCGAAGAGACTGTGCATATTGCTCAAAAAGCTCCCCTTGACGGGTTTTGTGCAAACTTCGGTTGGAATAAGTAAACAACCGTACGCCGTATTCACGTTCCAGCGATTGAATATGTTTGCTGACTGCGGGTTGAGACAGATTCAACAGC
>CAVHAH010000131.1:0-5671 GCA_963633785.1 bacterium | reverse complement strand
GCCGAAAACAGCATCGCCATGCCGATTGATTCCGTGCTTGCACTGTCCGTTAATGAAAGCGATACGCTGTTCTTCTACAATGCGGAAGAGTCCGCCAAGATTCTCGCACACAGCGATGCACTGATTCTGAATGCCGAAACAGGCGAAGTAACCACTCAGGAAGGCGAAATCGTTGCGCAGGCAATGTAAATAAACAATCGCCTCAGCTTGGAGATTGATACCAAGCCGAGGCGATTTCCTTTTATCGATCTTCTCTAAAATAAGCCATGCCCAAACTCTGCGGCGGTTGATCCTCGCGCTTCTTGCGAATGCTGGTGAAAATCAACACCAGAATGGTGAATACATACGGCAGCATTTTCAAAAGCGGCTTCGTTGCCATCGTAACATTGATCCAACTGATGTTGGAAATGTAGCTCGAACAGCTGAACAGGAAACCGAAAATCATCGAACCGAGAATGGTGGTATGCGGGCGCCACAGTGCAAAGATAACCAGCGCAACAGACAGCCAGCCCAAGCCTTCCAGGCTCTTATACGCTTCGGCAGAAGCCATATAATCGATGATATAATAGAATCCGCCCAAGCCTGCGATGCCGCAGCCTATGCAAATGGCCAGATACTTATAACGGTTGACGTTGATGCCCATTGCATCGGCCGTTGCCGGGCTTTCGCCGACCGAACGCAAATGCAGACCGACTTTGGTTCGATACAGCACATAAGATGCGGTTAATGCAACCACAACGGCAAAGAAGAACATCACGCCCAAATACTGAATGGCATCCGTTCTGCCTGCGAAAGGCCAGCGATACAGCATCTTCGGACCGACCAAATACACCGTTTCGTCCAAATCCATCATGATAACCTTCATCAGACCGACGCCGAATGTGGTCATTGCCAAACCGGTTACGTTCTGATTGGCACGCAGGGAAACCGTCAAAAAGCTGAAAATCAAGCCCATCAGCAGTCCCATGATGAACGAGCCGAGAATGCCCAGAATCACAATCAGAAACGACGGAAGCGAGGATTGGCTGATCAGGCTCAGCACCAAACATCCGCCTGCACCGCCCATGCACATAACTCCGGGGATACCCAGGTTCAGCTGTCCGGCCTTCTCGGAAATAATCTCGCCCGTCGAGCCGTACATAAACGTTGCGCCAAACGCCAAAGAATCAATCAAAAAGTTCAACCAAATGTTCATTTGACGCCCTCCTTTGCCATTGTGCGCGATGCACTGCGAAATCTCACCTTATAATTGATGAAGAATTCAGAGCCGATGATGAAAAACAGTATAATGCCCACAATTACATCCGGCAATGCGCTGCTGATATTAAAGTCCTGAGAAATCTGAGCCGCGCCCTGATTCAGCAGGGTAATCAAGCCCGATGTCAACAGCATAAACAGCGGATTGAAATGTGCGAGCCACGAAACCATGATTGCGGTAAAGCCCTGTCCGCCGATGGATTCCGTGGTCACGGACTGGTCCAGACCTGCGGCAATCAGATATCCTGCCAGGCCGCACAGAAGTCCGCTCACAATCATCGTGCGAATGATGATTTTCTTGACGTTCATGCCGCTGTACTGCGCCGTGCGAACGCTTTCGCCGACAACGGAAATCTCATAGCCGTGCTTGCTGTAATTGAGATAGATATACAATCCGATCGTCATAAGCAGCGCAATCAGAATAATCAGGAAATAATCGTGAATGACCGCAGGAAGCTTTCCGTAGCTGAGTTTGCCCAGAGAAGACGAGCCGCTCGGCACCCAAACCACCAGGAAAAAGCTGACGAAATACGTTGCCACATAGTTCATCATCAACGTGAACAGCGTTTCATTGGTATTCCACTTCGCCTTGAAGATTGCGGGAATCACCGCCCAGATTGCACTGCAAAGCAGAGCCGCAATGAACATCAAAACCAGCAGCAGCGGTTCTGCGACTTTGCCGCCCAAATAGAATGCAACGGCGATTGCTCCCCAAACGCCTACCAGCGCCTGTCCTTCCGCACCCGTATTCCAAAAACGCATTCTGAATGCCGGCGTAACCGCAAGGGCAATGCACTGCAGCACCGCCATGTTCTTGAAGAATTTCCACATCTTGCGCGGCGTGCTGAAGGAGGATTTTACCAAGAAGCTGGAATAGAAATCAAAAATACTCTTTTCGCCCGAGCGCAGTTTGTCGCTGAGGGCATAGGCAACAAGGCCGCACACCACGAGGCCCAGCACCACCGAAGCAATACGAATCAGCCAAGCCTTTGCCGCAGAAATATTGGCGCGTTTGGACAGGTGAAACAACGGCTCCTGTGCAGCCGTATTTTTCTTTTCGTTCATCACGCACCCTCCTTTCCCGTGTTGTCCGTCTTCGTCATCAGAAGGCCGATTTCCTCTTTTGTTGCAGTGCGTGCATCCACAATGCCCGTTACCGCACCCGAGTTGACCACCATAATGCGATCGCACAGCTCCAGCAGCACATCAAGATCTTCGCCCACGAATATTACCGCAACGCCGTTTTCCTTCTGCTTATTCAGCAGATTGTAAATCAGATAGGAAGAATTGATGTCCAGACCGCGCACCGGATACGCCGCCATCAAAACTTTGGGCGTGAATGCGATTTCGCGTCCGAGCAGAACCTTTTGAATATTGCCGCCGGACAGTCTGCGAACGGGAACGCTCGTGCCGGGCGTGATAACTTCCAATTCACGGATAATTTCTTCCGCCTGTGCGCGCGGCTTTTTGCGATCAACGAAGCCCGCATGTCCCTTGCGATAGCTGCGAAGCATCATATTGTCTGTGATGTCCATACCGGCCACCAAACCCATGCCCAGGCGATCTTCGGGAACAAACGAAAGGTGAATGCCCAGCGAACGAATCTGCAGCGGCGTTTTGTCGCGCAGCGACATTACCTCGTCTTCGCAGAACAGAACATCTCCGCTGCTGACCTTTTTGCGAATTTCCACGGGGCTCATGCCCTTAAAGGAAACAGGCTGATTGTTCTTATCATGGAATGCACCCTTTTCCGCCATTTCACGCACGCGTCTGAGCGATTTATGGAAGAAGCTGACGGGGCGATCCTTCTTGGGGTTGATAAATGTAATCTTGCCGGATTCAACCGACTGCAATCCGGTGATGGCCTCGAGCAATTCCTTCTGACCGCTGCCCGCAATGCCCGCAATGCCGAAAATCTCGCCGCCGTTGACCGTGAAGCTCACATTCTTCACCACTTCACGACCTTCTTCATTCTTGCAGGTCAAATCCTCGATAATCAGGCGAGGCGTGGCGTTGACGGGATCTTTGCGCTCGATATTCAGGCTGATTTTCTTGCCCACCATCATTTCGGTAAGCTGATTTTCGTTGGTTTCGTTGGTCTGCACCGTACCCACGTGTTCGCCCTTGCGCAGAATCGCCACACGGTCGGAAACGGCGAGCACCTCATGGAGTTTGTGTGTGATGATGATAATGGATTTTCCGTCCGCACGCATCTTCCGAAGGACGTCAAACAGCTTATCGATTTCCTGCGGCGTCAAAACAGCCGTCGGCTCATCGAGAATCAGAATATCCGCACCGCGATAGAGCATTTTGATAATCTCAACGGTCTGCTTCTCGGAAACGGACATATCATAAATCTTCTTCTGCGGGTCAATGTTGAAACCGTACTTCGTTGCGATTTCCGTTACCTGTTCGTTGACACGCTTGAGGTTGTAGCGTCCTTCCTCTTTCATGCCCAGAACAACATTCTCCGACGCAGTAAACAAATCCACCAACTTGAAATGCTGGTGAACCATGCCGATCTTCAACGCATATGCATCTTTCGGGGAGCGAATCACCACTTCCTGACCATTCACGTAAATCTTACCCTCGTCAGGATAGTAAATGCCTGCAAGCATATTCATCAAAGTGGTTTTGCCGCAGCCGTTTTCTCCCAAAACAGACAAAATTTCTCCCTTGTAAACGTCCAGATCTACCGACTTGTTTGCGACAACACTGCCAAACACCTTGGTGATGCCGCGCATACTCAGAGCAATCTCTTTCTGCACAATCCTTCCTCCGAATCTTTAACGTTGAACGTAGCATCCTCCGGAAACCGAATCTTCCGTTTCCAGAGGTTGCCACATCGAAAAACGGTGGTCTGCTCCCCGAAACAGAGAGCAGACCTGAAAATTACATTTGTGAATTAGTACATGCTGTTGAGCAGCTCGATGCCGTCGATCTGAACATCGAAGTACGGTGCGGAACGGTATTCGCTCTCATGGAAGTAGCCGTCCGAAACAGCCTCAGTGTCCTTTTCGTAGTTCGCATCGGTATCTACATCCGCCAGATAGCTTTCGAGCTTCGCACCGGAAACGGTGATGAAGTTGTCGGCTGCGGTATCGAATACATGCGTTTCGCCGTTTTCAAGAGCAGTCTTTGCAGCTTCGATGGCTTCAACAGTGCCTTCTGCCGCAACAGCGGTGTTGACATCGGTCAGAACCACAGAGCCGGTGCTGATGGTGCCGGTCCAGTCGGTATCAATGGCTTCGCCTGCAGCATTCTGAGTGAGAATGTATTCGAAGTAGGGTGCCCAGTTGATGCGGGAAGAAACGATGAAGGTGTTCGGGCAGCTTTCAATGGTGGAGCCATTGTAGGAAACATCGGGAACGCCCGCATTTTCGCAAGCAGTCGGTGCGCCCATGGAGTCAGCATGCTGGGAGATCAGGTCGCAGCCCGCAGCGATCAGCGCTTCTGCAGCAGCCTTTTCTTCCTTCTCATCGTACCAGAAACCGGTGAACTGAACCTTCATCTGAACATCGGGGCAAACGGACTTTGCGCCGAGATAGAAGCTGGTGTAACCGGAGATAACCTCAGCATAGGTGAAAGCGCCGACATAGCCCATCATGGGAACTTCGCCCTTCAGGGTGCCGTTTTCCTTCATCTCGTTGAGCTTCATTCCGGCAGCGATACCGGCCAGGTAACGTCCTTCGTAGATGGATGCGAAAGCGTTGTGGAAGTTCGCAAGATTTTCGGTGTGTGCCATGGTGCCGGTTGCGTGGCAGAATTCAACGTCCGGGCACTCCTTAGCGGCCTGCAGCAGGTAGGTTTCATGGCCGAAGCTGTCTGCGAAGATAACCGTGCAGCCTTCGTCTGCCAAATCCAGTGCCGCTTCATAGCATTCATTGGATTCGGGAATGTTACGCTTGATGATCACCTGATCATCGCTCAGTCCCAGCGCCGCAGCTGCTTCATCAACGGCGTTTTTGAAGTTCAGGTCGTAAGTGGAGTTCTCGTCGTGCAGAAGAATAACGCCGAACTTCACATCGGACATTTCCGCAACTGCCGTGCAGGCAAATGCGCTCAAGCAGAGAACCAAAGTCAGAACCACAGCAAAGATCTTTTTCATTGAACTTCCCTCCGTGTTGTTAGAACTCATTGAGTACAGCCTAATGATACACGGATTCAGGTTATAAAACAAGGCATGAATTGTAAAAAAGCGAACATTCGGATTATTAAATATTCGTACACGCCTGTTTTTCCGAACATTCGGATTTGTCATTCTTTTTTTTCGGGGAAATATTCGCAAATACTATACGCCCAACTCGTTTCCGTGGTTCTTGAGCCACTTTTTCCATGCCTCGTATTCCGGCATCTGTTCCTCCACCAGTTTCCAAAAGCGCTCGGAATGGTTGAATTCAATTAAGTGGCAAAG
>CAVHAH010000130.1:5325-5705 GCA_963633785.1 bacterium | reverse complement strand
CCGCCGAACCGAGCAGGTACGGATACTTCTTTTGCATTCCGTATTTCGAAATATACATGCCCATCAGGAAATAGGGGAGGTATTGCAGAATCGGGAAGAACGAATACTGCGTTCCGCCAATCAGCATGGCGATGCGAACATCGGCAATCCTCTCGTACGGAATCAAAACGCCGCAAAAGCTCAGCACCCATACAATCCAAAATGCAATCTTGTTTTCAAGCAGCTTTTTCCAAACGGGGAACAAAACCAGCGCCAGCAGACCGTATAATGCGAATGAAATCAGAAATTCGCTCCAGCCGGGGAAGGATTTCAGCACCGCAACCTGGCGAATGACGGGAAAGGAAAAGTCTTTCCCTTCAACGAGAACCCTGTACGCCACG
>CAVHAH010000130.1:3336-5315 GCA_963633785.1 bacterium | reverse complement strand
TTCACGCAAAATGTGATCCAATACTGCACGGCGTCTTCCGAGATGCGCCCGAAAAACTGCAGCACATGGCAAAGCACCATGCAGATAACCAGCAAACCCTTTCCCCAGTCGATTTCGTGGTTTCGCAATGGATTTTCCCTCTCTTCAAAGTAGTTTTGAAAAAAGCGGGAAGACGCGCGTCCTCCCGCCATGAATTGAATTAACCCTTGATACCCGCCAGCGTAATGCCCTTCACAATCTGCTTTTCGAAGATAATGAAGAACAGAACAATCGGAATGGATGCAATCATGTTAACCGTCATCGGAACCGTTTTGTCAACAGAGAACTGGCTGATGAACGTCGGAATGCCGACCGGCAGGGTGAACATATCCTCATCCATCGCACACAGATACGGCCAGAGGTAATTGTTCCAGTTTCCGATAAATGTGAAAATCGAAACCGTGACGATAACCGTGCGTGAAAGCGGAAGAATCACGTTGAAATAGGTGGAGAATTCTCCCGCACCGTCGATGCGTGCCGCTTCAATCAGGTCGTTGGGAATGCCTTGCAGGAAGCTGGTCATGATAATGATATTCATGGAGCTGGCCAGGGAAGGAAGAATCAGTCCCATATACGTATCAATCAGACCCAACTTGTTGGAAAGCACGAACAGCGAAACAATCGTTGCCTCGGTCGGCACCATCAGACCAATCAGGAAATAGATGTAAATGGCCTTTGAATACCGGAATTTCAGCTTCGCCAGAGCATAAGAGGCGAGGGAACAGAGAATCGTTGTGAGAACAGTAACGATGGCCGCCACACCGAAGCTGTTCAGCACCCAACGCACAACCTGCGGGCGTCCGGTTAAAACATCGGTATAGTTCATCGTCGTGAAAGGCGGAACGAAATACTGGAACGCGCTGGAAATGCTCGCTTCATCCGTCTTCAGAGACACGCAGGCCATCCACAAAATCGGCAGGAAGATGATGATTGCCAGAATAATCGAAATAATTTCAAGCGCAACGGAACCGGCGGTAACCCGGCGTTCCATGCCCGAGGAAGCGCGCATGGAAGATGTTTTCTTCTTTGCTGACATATTATACTTCCTCCTTTGCCTGAATCTTGCGCTGTACGAGCGTAAGAATAATCAGAATTACGAACAATGCAAGCGACATCGCACAGGCGGGACCGAGCTTCTGCTTGGTGAAGGCCTGCTCGTAGATATACTGAATCAAAGGACGCGTTGCTCGACCGGGACCGCCTTGGGTAATCAGCTTGACCTGCGCATAAACCTTGAACGATGCGATGATTTGAAGCATCAGAATCAGGAATGTTGTGCGGTTCAGCATCGGCAGTGTAATGTGGAAGAGCTGCTGGGTCGGTGTTGCACCGTCAATCTGTGCCGCTTCGTAGAGGCGGTCCGGGATGTCCTGCAGTGCGGACACATACAGCATCATATTATAGCCCTGCGTCCACCATGCCGTTGCCACTACAATCGTGACCCATGCGAGATGCTTGTCCTTCAGCCAGAAAATTTCAAAATCTTGACTGGCACCCAGCGTATGCATAAGTTTGCTTATGAAGCCCATGTCATACGGCTGTGCCATATAAATTGCAATGTAAGAGATAACCGAAACCGAAAGAAGATTCGGCAGGAAATAGAGTGTGCGGTAAATGCGCTTGGCCTTTGTTGCACGGTTTGCCAGAAGTGCAAGCACCAGCGAAAAGACCATGATAAGCGGCGTTGAATACAGCACGAATTTCGTGGTGTTCCACAGCGCCTGCCAGAAAAACTGGTCGTTGAAAACGGTTTTGTAGTTCTCAAGCCCGACATAGGCCTGTTTTCCCATCAGATTCCATTTGTAAAAGCTGATATAACCGCCCTGGAGAACAGGATAGATTGTGAATAACGTGTATATTATCGTAAACGGCAACAGGAAACAAGCAGCGATGATATCACCGCGGAGTGCTCTTTTTTTCAGAGATTTTTGCGCTAGTGC
>CAVHAH010000130.1:0-3282 GCA_963633785.1 bacterium | reverse complement strand
GCGGACTTTGTACACGACTTTCATTTAATCGGAAGCCGGGTCGACCGCCTTCGATCGGCCCGGCTTGGGAATGGTTTGAATTACGCGATGGTCGCCTGGATTTCTTCAACGATCATGTCGTAAGTGGTTTCTGCATCCTGCTCACCGGAGAGGAACGAACCGATTTGTGCAATCAGAGCGTCACGGATCGGGTAGGAATACGGATTGGACTCGAAGTATACAACGTAGTTCGCTGCATCTGCGTAGTCTGCACGATAGGGCATTGCTGCGTATTCTTCGGAGTTAACAACGTTCACATTCGCAACAACGTGGCCTGCGGTTGCCCACTGCAGAGAATTCTGAGAAGCATAGTTGAAGAACTTCATGCAGCCTTCAAGCTGTTCTTCGGTGTGGGAATCCTTGGTGGGGATGATGAAGGTGTGGGAGTCGCCCCAGATCTTATAGTCGCCTTCGCCGCCGAAGCACTGCGGAACCAGGGTCACGCCAAAGTTCAGGCCTTCGGTGTTTTCCATGGTGCAGGTGTTCCATACGCCGCCGATTGCGATGGCAGCATTGCCTGCTGCGAAGTAGCTGACATAGTCTTCGAGGTTCGTCGGGATATAGCCGTTGTCATACAGAGACTTCATGTAGTTCAGCACTTCAACGGTCTTGTCCTTGTCGAGCTGGATGTCCAAATCAGAGGTGATAACCGGCGTGCCGCCATCCTGATAGTAGAGGCCCCACCAGAAGCGGAAGGGATCGTCGCCCGTGGTCGGGAATGCGAACACGGCCTTGTCTTCCGGCAGCGTTGCCTTAACTTCGCCCAGCCATGCAGAGAACTCTTCTGCGCCGGAGGGGATGGTCAGGGTGCCGTCCTCATTCAGGAAGTCCTTCAGCAGGTCCTTGTTGTAGAACAGGACGTTCGGATGGGTGTCCAGCGGAACAGCGTAGATGCTGCCGTCGATGGTGCAAGCAGCCAGGTTGTTCTGGTTGACCATGCTCCAGTCGAAGTCGATTGCAGCAGCTGCATCATCCAAAGCGGTAACGACGCCCAGGTCGTACAGCTCAGGCAGCTTTGCGAGGTGGCTGATGCCGATGTCCGGGCCCTTGCCAACTGCAACTGCAGTGGTGAGCTTGGTGTAGTACTCGCCCCAGTCCAGCTGGACGTTGCGAACGGTGTATTCGGGGTTGGTGGCATTGTAGTTGTCAACGATGGACTCCATAACATAACCTTCGCCGCCGCTGAACAGAGACCAGAACATCAGTTCATTCTCACCGGCTACGATAGCTTCGGGGTTCTCGACTTCGCCGTCTTCGTTGATGATGACTTCTTCGGCGAACGCGAAGCTGCTCAATGCGAGCAGAAGCACCAGAATCAGGCTCAACAGTTTCTTCATACGGGTACACTCCTTTCATATTTACAATCCCTTTCGGGATTATAATCCGTCAACAATAGCGCGTGGGCGGGTTGGTGGTCAAATCCGCAAAGCGCTCGGCATCGATTTTCGGCTTGCGGTCCGGCGTAAGCAGACCGTTCGTCTCCTGCTGAACATCGGTAAGCTGCGTGTAGCAGTAGCCCTGGCAGCCGGGGATTTCGAACAATGCCTTCTGCAAAGAGGCGTAACGCTCGAAGAACGCTTCCGTGTCCGTGACCTTGTCGTGATATCCCCAGGTCTGATCGGAATTGTCCGCATAAGCGATTCCGCCGTATTCGGTAACCAGCAGCGCTTCGTTTTCACGCCGCGGATAGCCCTTTGCACGGCAAATGTGGTGGTCGTTGCTGCTCTTCGCCAACGTCTGCTCGTCGGCAAAGTGTGCGCCGAGGATATCGCCGTAAGCGGCATAATCGTGCAGACCGTAAATGTCCGTGCGGGTCTGTTCCCAACCGTCGTTGACGCTCACCAGACGCGTTCCGTCCAACGCCTTTGCTTCGCAATACAGCATTTCGGAAGCCATCTGCATCTTCTTGTCGGAATAGATGCGGTCAACGCCCCAGCTCTCATTCAGCGGCACCCATGTGATAATCGACGGGTGGTTGAAATCGCGCTCGATAAAGCCGCGCAGCGTGTCGGAAAGGTTGTTCACGGATTCCTGCGTGAATTCATAGGTGCTCGGCACTTCGCCCCAAACGAGAAGGCCCATCTTGTCCGCCCAGTAATAATAGCGGGGATCTTCGAGCTTCTGATGCTTGCGCGCGCCGTTGTAGCCGAATTTCTTCGTCCATTCGATGTCCGTCTTGATGGCCTCGTCGCTCGGCGGGGTCAGGAGGGATTCATCCCAATAGCCCTGATCGAGAATCAAGCGCTGATACAGCGGGCGATTGTTCAGGAAGATAAATCCGTCGCGGGACTCGATTTTGCGCATGCCGAAATAGGTGCTTACGCAGTCTCCGTTGGAAAGCTCGATTTTCAAATCATACAGCGCCGGATTTTCAGGTTCCCATTTGAAGAACCCGGTGATATTGTTGCCGGCCACCATATCGAATACGATGCGCTGACTGCGCTCGGTGAGCAGCTGCGTCTGTGCGCGGTAAACTTTTCCTTCAAAGGACACCGTGCATTTTGCTTCAATCGGCGTTTCGGGAATTTTTTCAAGGGTGATGCAAAGGGAAGCGGTTCCCGCATCGATATCCGGCGTAACGTGTGCGGTGAGAATCGGATTCTCCGCCACGGCCTCCAGATAGACCGTTTGCCAAATGCCGCTGACCGGTACATACCAGCAACCGAACCACTTGTCAAACCAGTTCTGCTTGCCGCGCGGCTGGGTGCAATCGCGCGGGTCGGTAATGCGCAGGCAGACGTCGTTTTCGCCTTCCGTCAGATACGGGGTGGCATCCACGCTGAAGGGCGTATAGCCGCCGCGGTGCGATCCTGCCGCAATTCCGTTGACATAAACAACGCATTCGAAATCAACTGCGCCGAAGCGAATCCAAACGCGCTTTCCCGACATTTCGGCGGGCACGGTGAATTTTCTGCGATACCAGATAATATCGTGGCGTTCGTTCAAGCCGATACCGCTCATTTTGGATTCAAAGCAGAAAGGAACCACAATCGTGCGCTCCAGTTTCTTTTCGGGCAGGAACCACTTTTCCTTCAAGCCGTTGTTTGCATCGTCAAAGGAAAACTGCCATTCTCCGTTAAGATTCATCCAATCGGGACGAACGAAATCCGGACGCGGATGCTCGGGACGAGGAATCATTTGCATAATGTTAGCTCCTTTTCTTCCTCTTTTTCGTGATTTTCAATAATTATCGGCATGCGTTTTTCTTATGAATTTCTCAACGCATACTCATGTATTATAATA
>CAVHAH010000129.1:0-5745 GCA_963633785.1 bacterium | reverse complement strand
GTATCAGATGCCCACCAACGGCGGCATTATCCGCGGCGGCGGCGACACGAAATACGCAATGCTTCTGGACGTTATCAGCATTTGGGCGATTGTGTTGCCCAGTTCGTTCCTGGCGGCTTTCGTATTCGGCGCAGATCCGATTGTGGTAATCATTCTTCTGAATTCCGATCAGGTATTCAAGTGCGTTCCCGCGTTCATTCATGTAAACGGTTATAAATGGATCAAAAAGCTGACGCGATGAGTTTATAAAGAAGCGGTTGTCTCCGATGTCAAGCATTGGAGACAACCGCTTTTTGTTGTTGAATTATTCGTTTTCGCTGTTCGGAGACGGCGTTCCGCTCGACCAGCTTCCGTCGCTGTGCTTCAGCCAGGCCTGATCGGTCTTGAGCAAATCATAGCTCACGCTGTCCACGAGACGGCTGTTGGCATCGGAAATCGTCAGCGTTTCTCCTTCGGGGCTGAGTCCGAAATTCGTGTGCGGATTCTCAACGTCCGAGCGATTCAAACCGGAGGCATACACGATTCTGTATTCACCCGGCTGCAGGATAAAGCCCTGCGGGAAACGCCACGCCGTGGGCTTCTGCGGATCGTCGGAGGCGTACCAGTTGCTCATATCCACCGCCTGATCGGAGGTGTTATGAATCTCGAAGTAATCCTGATACAATCCGTTTTCATCGGCGGCATATTGCTTGTTGGATGCAACGATTTCGGTAATCTCAATGCCGGCATCCCCGCGCGCCTGATTCAGCTGTTCATAGCTGCTCTGCGTATTGCTCAGGCCGGGGGTCGGCTGATCGCTCTCCGCCCATGTGGTCTGATCGAGGCGCACATACGTATCATCCGTTGCGAGTGCGGGGAAATTCACGGAATCGATTGCGGTGCCGCTGGTGCTGAACAGCATCAGCGATCCGCCCGATGAGGAGAGCTTGAACGGCGCATGGAATTCACTGCCCGCCGTATTCTGCAGCGTGCTGTCCGCATACACAATCACGCATTCACCCGAAGCAAGCGTGATGTTCGGGAACGTGAATACATTCGTCGCCTTTTCGGACTTCGCCAGCGAATAGCCTTCGAGATTGACATCGTGGTTTGAAATGTTCATGATTTCAATCCAGTCGGGCGTCTTTCCTTCTTGGCTTAAAAGCGTGGTTGCGTTCGAACTCATCAATTCATTGATGCGCACAGGGCCGCCGGAGTGAATCTCCTGAACCTTGCCCTTGGTCGATGTTTGCGTGGTTTCGGTGCTCTGCGCCTTCTTTTCGTCAATGGAAAAGCCGTTCGGCCAAATCACCTGCGCCGCAAATGCGAGCGCAACCGCAATCACGCACACAATAATCAGCTTCCAGAAATCATACGGCAAAACCCATCCGGATCGTGCCGATGACTGCGCAGGTGCCGTGCGCGTGCGATTGTTCGAACGTGAAGCATTGCCCGCCGGTCGGCGATAGGCGTTATTATTGCCCGCAGGGCGATTTGCAGGGCGTGCCGAATTGCTCGAACGCCCCGTTGAGCGCGAAGGGGCGGGTCGTCTGTTCTCAGTCAATGGAGTACCTCCTTCCCCTCCATGTGGAAACACGAAGGTACTTTATGCGGCTTCACCCTGATAGGAAACCAGCGTTGCATCGATTACGCCGGAGATGCCGTTCAGGCGATTGAGCAGCGCATCGGGCTTGTCCACGCGAACTTCATATGTCATTTCAACGGAGGAACCGTTCACGGTCTTCGACTTGAGCTTCTGAACGCGAATGCCGGAAACGAGCTGCGCAACGGGGCGCTCCGCTTCGGCGCTTGCACGAATCACAAGCAGATAGCTGTTCACGCCCTTAGACTGAATGTTCACCAGAACAGTCATCATAATGGCGATCAGAACCATTGTAACCACAGTCAGCAGGAACTGGCCCGCGCCCAGCAGAATGCCGGTTGTGAGTGCCCAGAACATATAGGCGGTATCCAGCGGATCCTTCACCGCAGTGCGGAAGCGAACGATGGACAGCGCACCGACCATGCCCATAGACAGCGCAATCGAATTGCGAATGCAAAGCACAACGGGCGTGGTAATCAGGGTCATCATAATCAGCGTGAGCGCAAAGTTTCCGGAGAACATCACGCCGCGGTAGTTTCTGCGATATACCCACGCAATCGCACAGCCAAGCACCAACGCTAAAAGCATCGAAACGATCACGGTAAGCAGAGAGGATACGCCAATGGTCTGGGAGCTAAACAGGTCGGCCGTCAGGTTGTTCATTTTGAATTCCTCCGTTTCTTAGTCCAGCGGTTCAAAGCGCCGGCACAAAACATACTTTGAGATGGCGCTGCGCTCTGCGCGCGTTCCCGCCATCAATCTGCCGATATAATCGGGCAGATAGTTGTCAAACTTGATTTCCAGAATCTCGGTGTTTTCATCGTGCGGACAAAGCGTTGCGATGTTCGGATTGAACAGGTCTGTGCTGCTCAAGCCCGACCGAAGCCGCAAATCAAATGTGATGCGAACATTCTCCGCAGGATGCAGATACGCTTCGCGCTCGTAATCCACAATCACGCTCGGGCGAAGCAAGCGTGTGCGCATTTGCACATACACGTCCTTCAAAAGCGCATTGTTGGCCTTGTACAGTCCGCGCGGATCGCCCGCCATAATCTGTTCGCAGAGCCTGCGCGTAATCTGAACGGATGATTTCTGAATCAGATCTCCGAGCTTGCGCTTGCGCTCGAGAAAGATTTCCGCATCGGAATATCGGTAAATGCGAATGCGATACTTATCGCGATTCATCACACCCGCCTGTTTGTCGTAATACGCACTGTCGTCGATATCATCGAAATACAGCGAACGTATCACATACGGTTTCCCGCCCCGACAATGCGAATCGAGTTTCATCGTCGAGCGCAGCCGTTCGCGCAATGCGGCGACCTCTGCGGGATGGATGAAGTATTTCAACTCATGCCGAGCGGGCAGCTGGTTTCGCAGTTGCATCTCTTATCCCTCCCCTTTATTGACTTTCCTGAACCTTGGCGAGCGCATCGCCAAAGTATTTTTGCATTTCCGCATCGGACAGCGCAATCTTGCTGTTGCTGATTGCCTTGCCGCCGTTGTCCATGTCCACGCCCTTGAAATAGCCCAGCAGCAGCTTCGGGCGATTCTGTGCGTAGGATACGAACTCGTTCATCGAGCTCTGATACGACGATTCCGAAGAACCCCACTTTGCGAATTGATCCGCAAGCAGCGGCTGGAGAATCTCATAGCGTTCCTGAACCAGATTCAGTATATTTTCCGTTGAGAACGTGGTCGCCATTTCCTGCCCCATATGCGTGAGGAATTCATCTCGGAAACGTGCATTCTTCATGCAGGTCACAAACAGCGTGTTGTCCGTTCTCAAGCCGTTGCCCATGCCGCCCGGCGTCAGCCAGCGGTTGATGGAATTGGTATTCACGGAGAATGCCCAGTCGAGGTCGAACAATATCCAGCGCCATTTGCCGTCCGTGTTCGGATTGCGATAGCGCTTGACATTCAGCGTATCGGTGTTGCCCGTGAAAATCTCGATGGACATATATTCGATGAAGTTCTGAATATCGATGGCGGAATCCACCTTCTCATAGAATTCATCGCTCGTGGGATCGGCGGATTTCACATAGTCCAGCAGTGCGGCGAACGTTTCGTTCGAGCCCTGCATCACGTTCGAATTCGCCTTCACGATATCGATATCTTCCTCGTCGCCTTCCCAGCCCTCAAACTGGCAAATGGAATGCTTATTCACGCGTTCACGCAGGTTGTAATGTCCCCAGTAAACGCCGTCGAGGTAGACCACGCAAACTTCCGTTTCCTGATACATGACCGACGTATCCTTCGCCAGCGAAGTCAAAATCGAGTCGCGCATGCGGATTTTATCGGTATCCTGACCGGACGAGCGCAGCAGCAACGACTGGTATTCCGTATAATCTCGATTCGAGAACAGTGCGGCACGGAAGCGATTGTCGCCCGAATACTCGTTGCGGGCAATCAGCTTGAATGCCTGCTGCGCTTCCGCACGGCTGTACTGACCGGCAATCTTAATGCCGCAGCCCTGCGAAATCAGCGTTTCGCCGTCTCCGCCGAAGATTTCAACGTGGGCTTCACGCTCCCAGTCCATCCAGAAGTTTGCGCCGTTGTTCATGCTTCCGTAAGGATACTCTGCCAGCGCATTCGGGCCTTTGACCATGATGCCCTTTTCATCGCTGGTCAGATTGTCGGGATCGGAGACAACGGAAATCACATACACGCCGTTGCCGTTGTTCACATCAAACAGATAGCTCTGCGTGTCCATGTAGGATTCCATATAGTTATCGGCATACACACGGGTGCGCAGGATGGTGGTCTGTGTGATTGTGATGGGCGAAGTGTACAGCGTTGAGCTTTCGGTCGGATCCGTGTTGTCCAGCGTATAATACACGCGCATTCCCGGATCAACGTTGATGGAAACCTCCAGCGTTTCGCCCGTGGTATACAAGCCGCCGTAAACCGAATATTCGGGAGTGGCCGCGCGTCCCGCATACGCCATCCCTGTATTCGCCGCCAAAGGCGTGGGAGTCGACAGGAACGAGAAACCCTGCCGCAAATCGCTTCGTCCGTAACTCATGTCCGGATACTGAACCGGAACATAGGTCTTGTCCACAATCGTGCCGTCCGGCTGACAGAGCGTAACGGTATAGCAGCCGTCTGCGGAAAGGTTGAAGTTGGTGGAAAGCTGTCCGTTTACCGTGCCGTCCTGACCGGTGCAGAGCACGCCCATGTATTCGCCCGGCGCTGTTTGATGCCGCGGCAATCTCGGCAATGCGCACGCCTGTGGTATTCGCCGCAACCGTCTGCGCATCGAGCTGCGCCACGGAGGTATCGTTGTTGACCATGCCCGGCGTGGGGCCCAATGTGATCTTCCAGGTATTGCCCAATTTGGAATACGCCTGATCGGCTTCAAGCGCGGGCGTTTTCACATACGACGCGGTGGTTTCGTCCGCGCGGGTGAGTACCACTTCTGCGCCGTCCTTGCCGAGCTTAAAATTCGCATACAAGCCGCTGCCGTCCGAGGTGCGCTCTTCGCCGCAGCAATATATCAGAAGGTATTCGTCCGGCTGAATCGTGACATCCGGAAACGCCCACAATTTCGGCATCGAAACATCGTTTGAAAGTGTCCAGCCGTTTAAGGAAATCGCTTCGGTGGTGATATTGTGAATTTCGATGTAGTCGTAGCAGGTGCCGCTCGCATCGGGCGCGGTGCACTTGTTGCGCGTCATCACTTCCGTGAGCACCACATCCACATCCGCCGCATTCGTGGAAACCTCCGAGGCTTCGCTTTGTTCGATCGCTTCGGTTTCTTCGGTTGGCGCGGCCGCTTCTTCGCCTTCCGCCAATGTAACCACATTTGCACTGCCGGGCGTTGCGGTGGTGCTTACGTTCCAGTTGCCCGAAGCATCCAGACAATACACCGTGTCGTCTTTGAGCGACGGCGAAGTCACACTGTCGACGGTGTTTCCGGCGGTATCCAGCAAAAGCAGCGTTTCGCCCGAGGACGCCAGCCGAAACGGCGCATGATCGTCGCCCGTGCCCTTGTCGGCGTAGATGACATAGTATTCACCGGGCTGAAGCGTCATCTGCGGGAAACAGTAGATGTCGCTCGGATCGCCGTTGCGCGTGAGCGACCAGCCGTAAAGGTTGATTTCCGTTTCGCCGACATTGGTGATTTCAATCCAATCCGGGTACGCCTCCCCCACCTTCACGCT
>CAVHAH010000128.1:0-5762 GCA_963633785.1 bacterium | reverse complement strand
TGCAGATGTGCGCCCTCGGAAAGCGTTGCGATGTGCAAATCCGGATTGATGATTTCAACCTCATCGTCTGCTCTCAGATCACCCGCCGTAACCTCGCAGGGTCCGACGGCATCAATGGAGACCACCTTCGGCTGTTCGGTAAAGAGCTTCGCAGACAGCAGCTTGACATTCAGAATGATTTCGGCAACGTCTTCTTTCACGCCCGGAACCGTAGAAAATTCATGCTGCACGCCCTCGATACGGACGCTGCTTGCCGCAACACCGGGCAGCGAATTGAGCATCACTCGGCGAAGCGAGTTGCCCAACGTCTGACCAAAGCCACGCTCCAGCGGATTCACGACAAACTTTCCATATCGGCTGTTCTCGCCGATTTCGACACGTTCGATTTTGGGTTTTTCGATCTGATCGATCACTCAGCGTTTCCTCCTCTCCAACGCGGTGCGTTTATGCACATAGCGCTCCGCGTAAGCTTGTTCGAGCCACACTCAGCCCGAACCTTAAGCTGCAAAAACAGGACTCAAGGAAGCACTGAATAAGCGGGTTTTGCGGCTTGCGCCGTTCACCCTTATTCAGCAATTCCCTAATGCGATTAGCGGGAGTAAAGCTCGACGATCAGGTTCTCGGCGACCTCGAAATCAATGTCGTCACGGGCGGGCATTGCAACAACCTTCGCTTCGAAGGTATCCGCTGCACGCTCAATCCACTTCGGCATTGCCTTCTTGCCAAACTCCTCGAGCAAAGTCTTGAATTTGACAGAGGACTGAGACTTCTGGCAAACTGCGATCACGTCGCCCACCTTCACCTGAGCGGAGGGGATGTTGCAACGCTTGCCGTTCACGGTGAAATGACCGTGGTTTACAAGCTGACGCGCCTCACGACGAGAGGAAGCGAAGCCCATGCGATACACCACGTTGTCAAGACGACGCTCCAGCTCCTGGAGCATGATCTCGCCGGTGATGCCCGTCTGGCGTTCGGCCTTCTCATAATAGCCGTGGAACTGCTTCTCCAGCACGCCATAAATGAATTTAACTTTCTGCTTTTCGTTCAACTGCTTGCCGTATTCAGACTGCTTGCGGCGAGCGTTGGCCTTGGGATTGCGGTTGGTCTCCTTGGAGTAACCAAGCACTGCAGGAGACAAACCGAGCGTCTTGCACCTTTTGAGTACGGGCTGCGAATTCTTAGCCATGTCCGGTTCCTCCTTGTGTTACACTCTTCTGCGCTTGGGCGGACGGCATCCGTTGTGCGGGATCGGCGTCACGTCCTTGATCATGTTGACTTCAAGACCTGCAGCCTGCAGAGAACGGATAGCGGCTTCACGTCCGGAACCGGGACCCTTAACGTAGACTTCAACGGTCTTCAGACCGAACTCCATTGCACTCTTCGCGGCGGTTTCCGCTGCGGACTGTGCTGCGAACGGCGTGGACTTCTTGCTGCCGCGGAATCCGAGTCCGCCGGCGCTTGCCCAGCTCAGCGCATTACCGGACATATCGGTAATGGTAACGATGGTATTATTGAAAGAAGAGCGGATATGGGCTGCGCCACGCTCTACGAGCTTCTTCTCGCGGCGTTTGCGGGTAACCCTTTTCAGCTTCGGCTTAGCCATAGCGATTTTTCCTCCCTAAATAGTCCTCTGAGAATTACTTCTTCTTACCGGCAGCCTGCTTCTTCGGGCCCTTGCGGGTACGGGCATTCTGCTTGGTATTCTGTCCGCGCACGGGAAGACCGCGGCGATGACGCAGACCACGATAGCAGCCGATTTCCATCAGACGCTTGATGTTCATGGAAACCTCGCGACGCAGATCGCCTTCAACCTTCAGGTTGTGGTCGATGTAATCGCGGAGCTTGGAAATATCTTCTTCAGTCAGATCCTTTACGCGCGTGTCGGGATTGACGCCCGTCGCCGAGATAATGTCATCAGCGATGTTCGGGCCAATGCCGTAGATATAAGTCAGAGCGACTTCGACGCGCTTCTCACGGGGCAGATCGACACCAGCGATTCGTGCCATGGGATGATTGCACCTCCAACTTGCTTTCGCTTTAAGGTCTTGAACGCATTGGCGTGCGTCCAATTGGTGATATATGAAAGAACTCCGGAAAACAGACATCACGGGCGAACATACACCTCTGTTCGCCTTCTCAACGCCCATCAGCCGCTCCGGGCATTCTATTCAGACTAAATAATTATAGCACAAAATCGCACGCACCGCTACAAAAACTTTTGACACGCACGTTAATTTTATGCTGTAATTCGGGTTATTTTTTGTCTTGACAGACATTCTGAACGGAATCCGTGCGCAATTCAATCGGTTGTGAATGAATTCCTGCACTTCATCCGTTCAGATGCGTCTATTCAGATTGTGCCAGATCTCTGCGATTAGCCCTGCTTCTGCTTATGCTTGGGGTTTTCGCAGATAACCATGACGTGACCCTTGCGCTTGATGATCTTGCACTTCTCGCACATGGTCTTTACGGAAGGTCTCACTTTCATGTCGATAGCCTCCTTACTTCAATCCAATCGGTTAGCTCTTGGAACGCCACGTGATGCGACCGCGGGTCAGATCATATGGCGAAAGCTCTATTTTCACCTTATCGCCGGGATAAATGCGAATGTAGTTCATGCGCATTTTGCCGGAGACGTGCGCCAGAATCTTATGCCCATTGGGCAGTTCGACTTCAAACATGGCGTTGGGATAGGACTCTGTGACAACGCCTTCAACTTCAATAACATCAGACTTGGACAAGCTTATCCGCCTCCCTCTTTAGCCATGAGCGAACTTCATGATTCTCCACCCGCCCGTTATTCGCCAGGCGGTCGCGCAATTCAGCAATCACACTGCCCGTGGGCTTGAGATGCTTGCGCCTTTTCTTTTTCAGATGTTCCATGCCGCGCAGAGCGCCATTGGATACCATTACGAAATCCGAATCGATTTCCCGAACGACTACGAACAGCCGCCCCTGATCCCGTCCGGCCTTGGAAACAACTACGCTTCCAACTTCAATCGGATATGCGATCATTTGATCTTCTCCACGAAACGCTTTACTTCCGCTCCGGGGAACGAAAGCACTTCCGGTTCGCCGTCGGTAATATGCACGGTGTGCTCATAGTGGGAAGCGATGCTTCCGTCCTGCGTGCAAATCGTCCAATCATTATCTTCAACAAAAACCTTCCACGTGCCCAGAGAAATCATCGGTTCGATTGCAATGGTCATGCCTGCCTGCAGCTTTACGCCGCGACCGGGTCTGCCGTAATTCGGAACGTTCGGATCTTCGTGCATTTCCTGGCCGATTCCGTGTCCGCACAGGTCACGGATAACGCCGTAGCCGTATTTCTCTGCGTGCTGCTGCACCGCATGGGAAATATCGCCCAGGTGATTGCCGCTGCGTGCCATATTCGCACCCAGCCAGAAACATTCCTCGGTAACCTCCATCAACTTCTGCGCTTCGGGCGTGCCGCCGCCGACGAGCATGGAAAATGCACTGTCGGACTGCCAGCCGTCGAGAATCACGCCGCAGTCGATGCTGACGAGCTGCCCTTTACGCAGCTTGTCTTTGGTCGCAAAGCCATGAACCACCTGATCATCTACGGATGCGCAGATTGAAAAAGGAAAGCCTTCGAAACCCTTGAAACTCGGCACACCGCCCGCATCGCGAATCAGCTTTTCGGCCATGCGATCGAGGTGGAGCGTGGTTACACCGGGTTCGATTTCATTGCGGAGCGCATCCAGCACGCTGTGCAGCAAAACGCCCGCTTTGCGCATTTTTTCAATCTGAGATTCATTCTTAATGGTGATCATGTGTCACTCCAGCGTATTGAGAATGGCGCGAAGCACATCCTCGGGTCGGCTATCGCCGTTTTCCGTTGCGAGAGACGCAACATCGATGCGGCGCAGTTTGCCCTTCTTCGTATAATATCCGATCAGCGGTTCGGTCTGCTCATGGTAGGCCTTCAACCGATTGGAAATCGTAGCGGGCTTGTCATCATCGCGCTGATAGAGCTCACCGCCGCAAACGGGACAAATGTGCTCATCCGCGAGCTTGGAAACATGATAGGTATCCTTGCACCGTTTGCAAACTCTGCGGCCCGTCAGGCGTGCCATCAGTCTTTCATCCGGTACATCGATATCCACAACGGCGTCGGGCTCTGCAATTTCCTGCAATGCCTCTGCCTGTTCCACGGTGCGGGGGAATCCATCGAGCAGATATCCGTTTTTGCAATCGTCCTTGCTCAGGCGTTCGCGCACCATCGCAATCACGGTTTCATCCGGAACAAGCTCTCCGGCCGAGATGTAGCGGTTGGCGTCGAGGCCCGCAGGGGTCTTTTCGGCAATCGCCGCACGGAACATATCGCCCGTGGAAATATGCGGAACATGCAGGCGCGAGCTTACGCCCGCTGCCTGCGTGCCTTTTCCTGCACCGGGAGGTCCCAGAAAAATCAATTTCATATCGGTGCCTCCACGATTACTTCAGGAATCCCTTGTAGTGACGCATCATCATCTGGCTCTCGAGCTGGCGCACCGTTTCCATTGCAACGGAAACCGCAATCAGCAGAGAAGAAGCCGTGAACGACATCGGCACACCCGTGATTACGTAAATAATCGTCGGGATGATTGCCAGAATCGCCAGATAGATAGCGCCGAAGGTGGTTACACGGGTGCTGATCTTCTTGATGAAATCCACGGTGGGCTTGCCCTGGCGAATGCCGGGAACCATGCCGCCGTTGTTCTGAATGTTCTTGCTGATCTCGATGGGATTAAACGTAATCGAGGTGTAGAAGAACGTGAACGCGAAAATCAACAGGCCGAATACCAGCTGATAGTGCCAGGAATACATCGTGATATGGCTGTTCCACCAGTTGGCCGCATTCGAGTTCGAGAAGAACGCGAGGATGGTGCCGGGGAACTGCATAATCGACGAGGCGAAAATCAGCGGCAGAACGCCGGAAGCATTCAGCTTCAGCGGGATGTGCGTGGACTGACCGCCGTACATCTTGCGGCCGACCATGCGCTTGGAATACTGAACGGGGATGCGGCGCTCGGCGAGATCGACGAACACGATACCCACGGTCAGAATCAGGAATACAACAATCGTTGCCAGGAACTGAATCAGCGTGCTCACCGTGAACGCCGTGAACAGCGTGGTGATGTAGCCGAGTACGCTCGAAACAAGGTTTGCAACGATACCCGCAAAGATCAGCATCGAAATGCCGTTGCCGATGCCGTTTTCGGTGATGCGCTCACCGATCCACATGGCAATTGCGGTACCTGCCGCAAGGCAGAAGCCGATGGTCAGAAGACCGAGGAAACCGTGCGTGCCGTTCGCTTTCATGCTCAGCGTCAGCGCAATGGCCTGAACGAAGCCGAGACCCACCGTTACATAACGGGTAATCTGAGCAATCTTCTTCTGGCCTTCCTCGCCTTCCTTCTGCATCTCCTCCAGCTTCGGGATTGCCACGCAGAGCAGCTGCATGATAATCGAGGAGTTGATGTAGGGGGTGATGCCCATCGCCATAATGTTATACTGCGACAGGTTCGAGCCGGTCATCGACTGCATGAACTGCAGCAGCGAATAACGCTCGAGGAAAGACTGAATATTCGAGGTATCGACACCCGGCGTCGGAATGAAGCACAGGAGTCTGAAAATCAGCAGCATCATCAGGGTGTAGAGAATCTTATTGCGAATCTCTTTGATCTTCCATGCGTTCCGCAGAGTTTCACGCATCTCAGATCACCTCTGCTTTCCCGCCTGCCGCCTCGATCTTCTGC
>CAVHAH010000127.1:0-5783 GCA_963633785.1 bacterium | reverse complement strand
CTGTTCCGATGATTGCGCAATCGTAAATCATATTCATCTATCCTTTCGGGAAAATCAATCAGATACGCTCCAACCCGTGATTCGGTTGCCGGAAAGCGTGACTATAATTGAATCGGGCAAATCTTTCACGACATTCTCGTCTATCACGGCAATGTCCTCGTAGTCCCAGGGTACACTCGCATACGCCCAGACACCGCAGCTGCCGTCTGCATTGAAGCTGCATCCGCGGAAAATGTCGCTATCGGCGAAATCAGAGCCGAACCGGGCGAATGCGGTATTGTAGCCGTCCTTTTCAAAGGTAAATATAACCTTTTCGGCATCGCCTTCATAGGTTCCCATGCAGCTCAGACCGATTTTGCAATAATCCGCCGCATCCTCATTTTCCGAATTATGATAGTAAAAGAAAGAAAGTGTTGCTTCGTTGCTCGTTTCCAGATCGTATGCAAGTGTGGCCTCCAGAGTAAGACCGTAAGTTGAAATCACGTCGTGCGGGTTGCCCTTGATAAACGGCGTATCGGGGATTGTCCCCTCGTATTCGGTATCATACACCGCGGAATAAACTCCCGACGAGACATCGCTTTCATCGATAAACATCTGATAAAAGGATTCACAGCCCGAAAGGGCGACAGTCGTGCAAATCAGGGCAATGGCAATCAAACATATCTTGATTCGCTTCATATATAGATACGCCTCCTCAGCCGTAATAGTGAATGCTTATTTTCTCGAGAATTTCATCCCGCTCCATAAGGCCGACGACCCGTTCCAGAATTTCCCCGTTTTTGACAAACAGCACCGTCGGAACGGCATCAATCTCATAATCTTCTCCGATTTTAGGATAATTCGTGAGATTCACCTTGGCCACATTCACGAAAGGCAATTCATCGTCCAAATCCTCCAGAATTTTCGAAAGCACCTTGCAGGGACCGCAGGTTTCGGAATAAAAATCCACCATCACAAATTCCTGTTGAAGCAGATCGTCAAAATTATCATAGCTTGCGTAAGAAATCATTTTACTTCCTCCTGTTGAGATTTTGTCAGGGCTTCGCCGAGTTCCTTTAAGCGATAGAACGCATAGGCCTCCAGCGTGTCCATGAATATGGAATCGTATTCTTCAATCAGATACGCATCCCGACCGTATTTTGCGCGCGCCTCTTCTTCGGTGCATCCCGTCGCCACGATCTTTTTATCGATAAACGCGGCATAATCCGCATCCGTAAGCGTGCGTATACTTTCGCCCAGCACCGCGGATTTCAACATGCTTTCGCTCATTTGCGCAGCATCGATGAAGTCATTTTCCTGAACATTATTGCTTTGGAAAAGTGCCGAAACAAGCTGCCGAGATGCTTCCAATTCTCTTTCGTCCAGTTGAAATACGGAATTCTCAGTAATTTTACCCGCAAGTTCCACAAAAGCATTATCTGCGGGCTCTTCTAAGATATCATCATACTGTTTGAAACGGCAATGCTTTTTGATATCCTCCGCCGTTTGAATGTCCTGAATACCGCAGGACCGGGCAAATTCGTCGGTCAATTCCGGAAGCACTTCACGCCGAACGGATTCAACACAGACGGAAACATCATCCGCACCTACCTGGAAGGACTTCGTTTCGCCCTTGTTCATGCCAATCAGTTTTCCTTCCAATTCCTTCGAAAACAATCCGAAACCCACACGCAGTGTAATATGGTTCTTTCGGAATTTCGGGTTTTCACTTGTGCAGGAGATGGTAACCGTATCCTGCTCTGCCACTGTTTCCGCCTGCACCTTCACGGCAAAATGTCTTTGAAAATTGCACAAATCCCGATTATAGCGATCGGTATCCAATGAAAGCGGCACGGCAAATGCGCTTAAATCCACTTCGTGATAATCTTTTCCGGAAATCAATTTTGATTTGAGTTTCAATTCGGACATCGTCTATTCCTTTCCTTCCACGAATTCATCTTTCTTTTGCGGTTCGCTCAGCATAGCCTCAAGCGTTTTACAGGTCCTCACTTCTTCAAAGCTTCCTTCGGCTTCAACGCCGCCGTCCTGAAGAATCACGATATGATCCGCACGCTTGACCAGATCCATATTGTGGCTTATGAGAATCACCGTTTTATTGCGCATATTTTCTTCCATCTGCTCAATAATTTCGCTTTCCTTCAGGCTGTCCACACCGCTGGTGGCTTCGTCCATGATAAGGTAATCGGGCTTTTTCATGAACGCACGCGCAATGGCAATGCGCTGCAGTTGACCGCCGGAAAGCTCGGAATCGAACACCTGCAGGGGCGTTTCAAATCCCTGTTCCTTTTCCCGAATGAAGGAATACGCCTGTGCGTCTTCTGCCGCCTTAATCAAATCCTCATCCGCATACTCGCCGGTTACACCGTAGGCAATGTTTTCACGAATGGTTCCGTCCACCGTCTGATTGCCCTGGAATACATATCCGATTTGCCTGCGCCAATCCGTACGGTTGATTTCAGTCAAATCTTTGCCGCCCACGAGAATTTTTCCCGATTCGGGGCAGTCAAAGCGTTCCAGCAATCTCGTAATCGTCGATTTTCCGCAGCCGTTTTCGCCGACAATGGCCGTTGTTTTCCCTGCGGGAATCGTAAAGCACACATCATTCAAAACGAGCTTATCCGGAGTGTAGCCGAATTGAACATGATCAAAGCAAATGTTCTGAACGCCTTCTGCCGTTTCACTGCCGCCCTGATCTTCTTCCGCACACCCGTTGATTTCGGAAATCTTCTCGCAGCCGCCGTGAGAAGCCTTGATTGTCATCCATACGCTGAACAGCAATGTTGCTTCCTGAATTACGATGTTGAAATAGAGCATCAGTTCCTTCATTTCCACCGATGTAATAGTTCCGGCGCGAACCATTGCCGATGAAGCAATCAGCACGAAAATCAATCCGATATAATTGGCCAGCGATTGAAGCGGCATTTGCAGAGCGAAAAGAACTTTGTAAAGCGTGTCCGCCTTATATTTCTCGTTGCTGACTTCAAGGCCCTTTTTGTATTCATCCGCCTCCATATTGTTGATTTTAATGAATGTGATATTGGGCAGTCGTTCACTGTAATAGTTCGTCATTTTCGAATAAACGCCGTTAATCATGCGATCCAGACGATACTGAATTTTGCCGACAATCCATGATGTCGCAAACAGCACAGGCACTACCACTGCGATAATCCATGTTTTCGCACCGAAAATCCGAATCATCGGAAGAATCGCAATCACGATGCCGTAGATGACGCTGATCAACTGAATCACGGAAGTTACCGCGCCATAGGCGAATGTGGTGTCCTTTGTAATGCGTGATACGAGCTGCTGCGGTTCTTCCTTTTCATAATAGGAAACGGGCAGCCGCAGCATCTTTCCCCACAGGTGTTTCCGAACATTGCGTGCCATATTCGCATTGCCGGTTGTGTTCATCAAATCGTAGGCATATTCGAATGTGAACGAAATCACCGAATAAACCAGATACCCGATCAGGAAAGATCCCACCATCGTTCCCGTTTCGATTTTCGAATAATAAGGCACAAGCTGAACGTTGACCCATTTTTCTCCGAACGAACACAGAACCACGGCAATCAGAAATTTCCACGGGATTTTAACGGTCTTGTAGACGTGAAGCAGAGGTTTCCAAGCGGCTTCTTTGCCGCCGAGCATGTTGAATTTACGCTTCTTCATCGCTCTCGCCCTCCCCTTCATCGTTCATCATCATTGTTTTGAAGAATTCGCTTTTCTGTTGAAGCTCCGTCTCCGTTCCCTGAGTCACATGGTCTCCTTCATCGAAAACGATGATGCTGTCCGCATCGCGAATCAGCTTTTTATCGTGCGCAACCAGTATAATCGTGCGCTTTCCGATAAGCCCGCGAATGCTCTCCAACACCTCGTTTACCGAAATGGCATCCAAACTCGCCGTCGGCTCGTCCAGCAAAATGGTTTCTCGGTTCTGCAAAAACGCACGCAAAAGGGAAACCTTCTGTTTTTGCCCTCCGGACAGTTTTTCACCGAACTGACCGACTTCGTAATCCAACCCGTTCGGGCAGGATTCAATCATCTTGTCCGCACGAATCTGCTCGGCGGCTTTCATGATTTGCGCATCGGAAACGGATTCAAAAACGCCGTAGAGGATATTGTCGCGCAGTGTGCCCGAAATCATCGGCGTGTCCTGTTTGACATAAGCGAAATGTTTCCGCCAGTTTTCAAGCTTGTAATCGCCGATGGCATGTCCGTTTTGCAGAATCTGTCCCGATGTCGGAGCGTAAATCTGCTCAATCAGCTTCAGAATGGTCGTTTTGCCGGATCCGCTCGGTCCGAGAATGGCGGTAAAGCGATTCTTTTCAAACGTGAAGGAAGCATCATTCAGAATCTTCTTTTCGCCGTAAGCAAACGAAACGTGATCAAACTTGATATCGCCGGGCTCGACTGTTTCCACGGAATACGGTCGTGCTTCTTCCTCCTGCGCATTGAAAAGCTCCGTCAGACGGTTCATGTTGCCCTGATACTGCTTCACCTGAATCCAAAGAGAGCTTTTATCCGAAAAGAATGTCAACACTTCATTGGCATACGAATAAAACACAATCCATCCGGCGGCGGTAAGCGCCTTAACATTCAGCATATAAATACCCGCCAGCAGCAAAACGGTGTTCGGTATCAACGCAATCGCAGAACCCGCCATAGCCTGCAGAAAATCGGCGATGTTTTCCTTGCGCTGTGCGAGATAGTATTCGTGAATCTTCTCTTCGCCGCGCTCGGTTTCATAAGCCTCTCGATTGGAAGATTTGATAACCGTAATGCGTGCCAGCTGTCCGGAAAGATAGCCCGTCAGATTGGCCATTTTGAATTTCACGCGATTGCCGACCTTCATACGGAAGCGTCCCAGCAGGAAGCCGAAGAGAATATAAATCGGAATCATAACTGCCATTACCACCGCAAGACCCTTGTTCATCGTGGTCATGGCGGCAATGGTGGCAACTGTTGTGGTGATACTGGTAAGCTCGGAGACCACCAGCAATATGAATCCCTTCATGCTTTCGGCATCGTCCGTCATGCGGCTGAGCAGCGTATTGGGCGAAATCGTATCAAAGTATTTCGGCTCCATGCGCAGAATTTTCTGCCAAATCGCATCTCTGAAATTGCGGTCAATGCGTCCGCCGATCCAGCCGTAAGACGCCAACATGACAACCGCAACAAGTGTAGTCGCCAATTCCACCGCAATCACGAATGCAATATTGGCAACGCTTGCATTTCCGGTAAATACGTCGCTGTTCACCTGCGGCAGCTTTACCGCAACATATACCGTGCTGAGGCTGATAAGAAAATAAAACACGATACCGAGATAGGGGATTTTCGCAAGCCGCACCAGATGAAAGAATTTTTTCCAAAGTCCTTTGTTCTTTACCTTTTCTCCGTCCATTCGCAAATTCACATCCTTCTTGTTTCAGTCGATTACTTCGCTCAAATAACGATACAGGCTGGCCTGCGAAATGCCGGTGATATTGCTGATCAGCTCCGCAGCGCCCTTGATGCGAAACAGGCCCATTTCAAACAATTCCGAGACAAAAGCAACTTTTTCGGCCTTGCGCATGGTTTCGCCGGCCGATTTGTGACGCATCCAAACTTCAGCCACCCGTTCACGCAGCTGCGCATTCACTTCTCGGGCAATACGCTCGGAGCCCTTCTCTTCCGAAACATCCTCGGTGGAAAGAATCTGGTCCAGAACGTCGCGCACTTCGAAAAGATTGCTCTGTTTTTCAAAAAGGCAGAGAAAACCGACAATTTCATCCGCCGCATCGCGA
>CAVHAH010000126.1:0-5843 GCA_963633785.1 bacterium | reverse complement strand
GGCCGAAGGAAATCAAGGCGTTCTATATGCGTGCGAACGACGACGGAAAGACCGTTGCCGCAGCCGATTTGCTCGTGCCCGCCGTTGGCGAATTGTGCGGCGGTTCACAGCGTGAAGAGCGCTACGATGTTCTCAAGGAGCGCATCGAAGAATTGGGCATGAAGCCCGAAGATTACTGGTGGTATCTGGAGCTTCGCAAATACGGCACCACGCCGCACGCGGGCTTCGGCATGGGCTTTGAGCGCATGATTATGTACCTCACCGGCATCGCCAACATTCGTGACGTGCTTCCCTTCCCCCGCACCACCGGAAATGCGGACTTCTGATTAAAGAAAACAGCGGTCAGCGATCGACTTTCATAATTTCGGTCGCTGACCGTTTTTCGGAGGTTATTATGCTTAAGAATGTGATTTTTGATTTCGGAGGCGTGATTTACGCCTATAATCCCGACAACATCACCCGCAGATTCTTCCCCGATGAAGCCGTTCGGCAAAAGGTTCAGCCAATTTTGTATCGGAACTGGCAGGGCATCGATGAAGGAAGCATCGACTATGCCGAATACGCAAAGGAATCGGTGGCTCTGCTCGATGAATCCTATCGTGAAACCGCCGAGCGTTTTTTCAAAGAATGGATTTACGCCTGGCCGCCGAGACCTGAAATCTGGGCGCTGATTGCCGAATTGAAGGCCCGTGGGATTCACGTTTATCTTCTGTCCAATGCGCCGACATACTTCGCCGAACATCTCGACGATTTCCCGATTCTCAAGCTGATGGACGGTCTGGTGGTTTCCGCACCGATTCAAAAAGCCAAGCCGAATGCGGACATCTTCCAATACACGCTGGAGAAATTCGGGCTGAATGCCGAAGAAACGCTGTTCATCGACGACAACAGCCCGAACACCGAAGGCGCCGAAAAATGCGGTCTTCACGCATTCACCTATCACGGAGAAATCGATGATTTGCGCAAGAAAATCGAATCTCTGATGATGCACTGATTGATTCGACAGTGTATTCTAGGGTGTGTTTCTAAAAGGAAAAACTGCAAGTTTGAGCAGATTTTTCGTCAGATCAAGGATGGAAACCGTAGGTTTAGTGGGGCTAAATCAAGGTTTTCAGACGAAGAGATGATGGAAAAGATGCCAAAATTGCAGTTTAGGGAATTTTAGAAACACGCCCTAATAACAACAGCGAGCCGTGAAAAGCTCGCTGTTGTTTTGTTGATTTACTTCATCCAAACGATTCCGTTGATGAACTTCACAACTTCATCCGCATCAAGGTTATTATAGAAGTAAATAGAGTAATCGGCATCGCCTCGTGTAAAGGTTGCGTATGAATAGCTTGCGCCGACAGTCACATGAACGTCGTTCTCTTCAACAAGCGTTCCGTCTTCGCTAAGCGTATACTCTTTATATCCGCCGTCATTCTTTCCAATATAAACAACGATGCAATCGTAGCTGTATTCATCCGCATCCTCGGTATTCTCCGATTCAAACTTCAGATATGCAGATGCGCTTCCGTCGATAACAGAATAGTTTTCTTCCCTCAGCGTATAGCCTTCGGGCACATAGGTGAATTCGGGAATTTCAAACGGCATTTCTTCGGCGGTCACGGTTTCCGTTTGCACAGTATAATCGTCTGTCGTATCATTCCACAGCTGCGTAAATGCATCGGACAATTCGGTGAATACCGTGTCGTTCATCAAGGTTTCCACATCGCCCGCCAGGCTCATCACACGCATTCCCAGCATAGAGGCTGCGTTATTCATGTCTTCTTCGGTGGCGATATGCTTTTCATTGGCGCCGGTGATTCGGTCTTCGATTTCCGCATCCACCGTTTCAATAGCGAATTGAATCCCGAAGCGGTGTCCTTCCGCATCCACCGTGATGTTGTAATTTGCCGTGGAATCTGCGTTTTCGAACGAAACGGCTTCGCATTCAACCTCTGCGCTGATTCCTTCTTCGGTCTCGCTTACCTTCACATTCATCGTGTAAGAACCGTCCTCATTATCGACAACGTTCACTTTAAGCGCCTGATGGATATCATTCGTGCTATCGATTGCAAATTCCAAATCGAAGCTGTTTGCCTTCGCAGAACCGCTGTATGTGCATTCGGAAGTGTAACCGTCGCCGGGATAAGTGCATCCTCCGGAGAATTCGGCTTCTCCGTTTTCATCACGCACGATATTCAGCGCAATATCGTATTCCAGCTCGGATTCGGGAATGTGCAGGGTGAATGTATAATCCGATTCGCCCGCGCCTGAATCCGTGTAAACGATGTTGTATTTGCAGGATACGATTTCAATGCCCATCATCGGAAGCAAATCCGCAATCGATTCGGCGGAGCTTACCGCTTCGGATTTCTCGTCGTCCACATAGCAATAGGCATCCGAAATCGAATCAATCACAGTTATATATTGATTCAGATAGGCGACGTAGCTATCCGCAAATTCGGGCGAATACGCATTCACCACTTTTTCAAGCAGTTCGCAAGTTGCCGTGCCGTCCATTTCGCCCGTGGCCTGCTGCGCCGATTGTCCGTTGTAGGTGATTGCTTCGGAAGGTGAATAGAGCGCTTCCACAACCACATTCCGCATCCGCTCTATGGTTTCTTCCGTCTCGAAATTCTGAGCGGCAATCATGTTGCACAGCGATTGATTCCACTCGGGGAAATTAAACGTATCGTCCTGAAAGATTTCTCCTTCAAACACATACGCCGTGGAAGAATTGCCGATGCACATCGAGAAAGCATCGTTCGTAATCTTCACCTGGAAGGGAAAGAGCGTTTCGGAATCGTAATCCACCCCGAAATCCATCAGGATACCGTCTTCCCGATAGGCCATTCCCAAATTCGCAGCCACGGGCAGTTCAAAGGTTTCATCGTCAATCTGTATAACGATATCTTTGAATGTGCAGTTCTTCGAGAGCCGGAAATCGGCGGTCTCGGCAAAAGCAAACGAGCTTGCAAGCAGTGCAAAGCACAACAGAATACCGAGTACGTGTTTCATTGAATCAACCTCCCTTGCCGTTATAAGATATTTATTATCGTACAGTTAAAGTATATCATGCTTTTCGGGAAAAGACAACGCTTCGCGCGTGCGCCTGCGATCCCTGTTCAGCTGTTCCTTCAAGGCATCGAGCGATTCGAATTTCCGTTCGGGGCGGAGGAAGCGCATCAACTCAATCTCAACATGAAGATCGTAGAGATCGCCGTTATAATCCAGAAGGTGGGCTTCGATGGTCGGCTTTCCCTCCGGAGCGGTGGGGTGTGAACCGATGTTGACCATGCAGGGAAACTCGCCTTCGTAAAAGCGAAATAGGCCCGCATATACGCCCCGCTCCCCCGTGAACGGTGAATCCGATTGTATATTGGCCGTGGGATAGCCGATGGTACGCCCGAGATGCTTGCCTTGAACAACCTGTCCTGTGATAATCATCCTTACTCCTTGCAGAATTCAAAGAAATCATTCAGCTGTTCATTCCAGAACAGCCAGTTGTGCCCGCCCGCTTTTTCGGCGTAATCCGTTTCAAACGGGAGCTTCGAAAAGAAATCGCGCGACTGACGGCAGTTTTCCAGCGTATACGGATCATTGTCCGACACGCGCATGAATATCCTCGGCCTGTTTTCCGTTTGACTCAGCTTTTGGGCGATGGCTTCGGTTTCGTTATCGCTTGAATCCGAGCCGTTTTCACCGAATATCGAATCCGTGATTGCGAAACCCCGTTCATCACGGCGGCCTATGAATGTCGGAATGCTTCTGTGTCCCGACGACAAACTGCCGATCACGGAATAGTTTTCGGCATGTCGCAAGCCCAGCCGAAGCGCACCGTATCCGCCCATAGAACAGCCGAGAATGTAATTCTCTTCCCGTTTGTCGCTCAGGGGATAGAATCCGCGCATCACTCGGGGCATTTCTTCGGTTAAATAGGTTTCGAATTTCTGTCCGTGCACCATATCGGTGTAGCTGCTCAAAAAGGCATCGGGCATCAGAACCGCAAACCCGTAGTGGTACGCAAGCGCTTCAATGCCGCTCATGCGAATCCACGAGGACACGTTTTGTCCGTATCCGTGCAGCACCGTTAATACGGGATAGGCGCTTTTCGCCTTTTTCAAATCGGACGGCTGCGGAATGATTGCATTCACGGTTGCGCACATTCCGAGCGTTTCGGAAAAGAATCTCGTGACTATGAACGCCATATCCTTACGCCTCCTTTTCGGGAATCAGCCAATTCAGAATCGTCTGAATTTTCTCGTCCCAATACTTCCACTGATGATCGCCGGGCGATTCCTCGTAGACGAGTGAATAACCGAGCTTGCGCAGATGATCGCGCATATTATGATTGCCCTGAATCAGGAAATCCTCCGTTCCGCACCACATATACACGTCCGGGCGCAGCGGCGAATCCTTCATTTCTTCGGCGGCGGTCATCAAATCATTAAACGATCCCGCCAGTTTTTCATAAGGCCCGAAAATGCTTTCCCAATAGGCGACATCTCCCGAAAAGCCGTGTCCTACCATATCCACCGCACCCGAAAGCGATGCCACGCGCGAATAGATTTCCGGCGCACGCAGACCGAATTTCAATGCGCCGTAACCGCCCATGGAAAGGCCTGCGGCATAAGTGTCCTCGCGCTTATGCGACATTCTCGGAAACAGCTGTCGGCAAATCTGCGGCAGTTCGATTGCCGTTGCGGTGAAATACTTCGGCCCC
This sequence comes from bacterium, assembly GCA_963633785.1. Taxonomy (GTDB): domain Bacteria; phylum Bacillota; class Clostridia; order Christensenellales; family Aristaeellaceae; genus Faecivicinus. The sequence continues at coordinate 1,135 of CAVHAH010000126.1, read as the reverse complement.
TGCGCCATATCGGTATACCAGCCGAGGCGTGTGGTGGGCATCACCACCGCAATGCCCTTTTCGGCCGCATAGCGTTCAATGGACGTGCGCCGCTCCCAAATGGTGTGGTCATCGCTCATGCCGTGCAAGAGGTAAAGCGTTTTCCATTCTTCCCGATTGTCATGTCCCTGCATGCCGATTTGACCGACCGTTTGCTCGGGCAGAATCACATTCATCTGCATATCGCAGTCCAGCACTCGTGAATGATAATCCACTTCCAGAAATGCCATTTCCATCACTCCTTATTCATCGCTTGTTTTTTCACAGCCATATAGCAGAACAGACTGTTGATTACCAACATAGCCGCACAGACCGTCAGCCCGAATCCCAGATTCACGCTTCCTTCCAGGAAGCCCACCAGCGGCGAGCCCAGCCCCTGACCGATGTAATACGCAATCATCATCGGCGTGGAAATCAGCATGGTATTCTCGGTGAATGTCGCACAGCCGAAATCAAGCATACAGGGAATCATCGAACCGAAGAACACGCCCGCCAACGTGATTGCGGCAATGGCCAACACGCCGTTTGAACACAGAAACGCCGGCAAAAACGCCGCAAACGCCGCCACGCCCGACCAAACAAGATATTTCTTTGCGTTAATCGGCAGAAACGCCATTGCCAATCTCGAAGCAAGCACGCCGAAAAACAGGAAGGACAGCGTTACATCGCCCAATGCCGCATCAAATGTTTGCGAAACATAGCGCGTGATCCATGTGGTCATGCCGCCCATGAACAAGCCGTTGGTGAATTCCGCAAGAATCAGAATCGGCAATACGCCTTTTCCGAGCAGTGTTTTGAAAAGCGCAACCGAGAATTTCGGTTCCGTGCTCGGCAGCACATCCTTCGCTCCGCGCGTGAACAGTGCGAATGCGGCGCAAACCAGAACGCCCAGTACCGCAGTGAACAGATAAACACGGTTCCATGCAATGCCCTTTCGAATCAGCATTGCATACACAGGCGCCGTGATGATGCTGCTCAAGCCGTAAATCGTGTGCATGCAGCACATCATGCGCGTAGAAGTGCGCCCCGTATAAAGCGTTGCCATGGTCGATGAAAGCAATGTATCGATGAATCCGATGGCGATGCCGATCAGTAC
>CAVHAH010000125.1:0-5863 GCA_963633785.1 bacterium | reverse complement strand
CGCTGACCTCTACAATGCGAATGTAGCGCGCTACCAACTGTGCTAATGCCCCATGTCGAAATGTTCGCTATCGAACAAAAGAGATTATATCAGATATGCGCATAGATTGCAATAGGGTATTCCGTTAATTTTGAGATAATTTCCTTTTTGGGGTTGACGAGGGCGATTTTCAAGGGTATTATTATATGTGGAATTTTTATTCCTGTTCACATTTTTGATCGGGAGGTGGCCAAGCATGGACGACGGTGGAAGATGTATGTCGACAGACGGCGTGCCTCGAAGCGTGCGTTTAATGCCGTGCCGCCCGATTTTTTCCGCTCTGTAACGGCGCGGCCTTTTCCGTCACTTGGGGGCTGTCTTCTTTCTTCATTACAGTGATTCGATCGTCATATTCCCGCATCGTCTGCTCGTGTTCGATCAGGCGGGCGTGTTTTGCGCGCAGTGTGGCGCGCGATCAATCATAAAGGAGGATGAAGCCCATGGATTTTGAAAGAATTTGCGGCAAGCTGAATGCTTTGCTCGAAAGCGGCAAAAAGGCGGAGCTTCGAGGGGCGTTGAATATGCTCAACGAAGTGGACATCGCCGAATATCTCCAAACGCTCGACAACGACAAAATGCTGCTCGTGTTCCGTTTGCTTCCGAAGGACATCTCGGCGGACATTTTCGCCTACATGGATACCGACCAGCAGGGACGCATTATCGCCGCCCTCGGCGATGAGGAAGCTGTTCGCATACTGGACGACATGTTCATCGATGACGCCGTAGACTTTCTGGAAGAAATGCCCGCAGGCGTTGTGAAGCGCATCCTGAAAAACTGCGACGAGAAAAAACGCACGCTGATCAATCAGTTCCTGCGTTATCCCGAAAACAGCGCAGGATCCATCATGACCATTGAATACATGGATTTTCACGCAGGCACAACGGTCGGCCAGGCGATGGAATCCATTCGCAAAAACGCTCCCGACAAGGAAACCATCAACACGCTCTACATTCTGGATGACCGCCGCGTTTTGATGGGCACGGTTCAACTGCGCAAGCTGCTGCTTTCACAGGACGATATCAAGGTTGAATCGCTGATGAATACGCAGGTCATTTCCGTGCGCACCACGGACGACCAGGAAATCGTTGCCGAAGCGGTTCGTAAATACGACTTGATTTCCATTCCCGTAGTGGACCACGAAGGCCGAATGGTCGGTATCGTCACGGTCGACGATATCGTGGACGTTATCGAAGAAGAGAACACCGAGGACTTCGAAAAGATGGCGGCTATGTTGCCGTCGGACGATACTTATCTGAAAACCAGCGTGCTGACGCTGGCGAAAAACCGCCTGCCGTGGTTGCTGATTCTGATGATTTCGGCAATTTTCACGGGTCAGATTATCACCCACTTCGAAAGCGTGCTGCAAAACGCCGCAAGCGTGGGCGTTGCGCTGGTGGCCAGCATTCCGATGCTGATGGACACCGGCGGTAACTGCGGCTCTCAGGCATCGACGCTTGCCATCCGCGGTCTCGCACTGGGCGAAATCGAGCCGAGAAACATCGGCAAAGTCATGTGGAAGGAATTGCGCGTGGCGCTGATTCTGGGCGTGATTCTCGCAACGGTCAACTTCCTGCGCATCAATTTCCTCACCGGCTACGGAATCAAGGTGGCACTGATTGTATCGCTCACCATGTTCTGTACCATTGTGATTGCCAAGCTGATCGGCTGTTCCCTGCCGCTGCTCGCCAAGGCGATTCACCTCGACCCTGCATTGATGGCCAGTCCGCTGATTACCACCATGGTCGATGCGGCATCGTTGATGATTCTGTTCACCATTGCCACCCGACTGTTCGGCTTCGGAGCCGCATAAAGCAATTCAATCAAAAAACCGTCGCGAATTTTGCGGCGGTTTTTTGTATGCGAGCAATCGCCGAAGTATCAAAAGCGGGGCAGAGACGAAAGATCGATATCCGTTGCGAATGCGTCCGCGGCGGGCTTTTTTCTTTCGGAAATGGCAGAATTCATAGGCTTTGTGCTTGCTATTTCATTTGCAATAAGGTACAATAAAAACGACTATATAGACTAACGGGAGGCGATTTCATGAAGAAGAAAACGGTTGTTGCGACATTGCTGGCACTGGTGCTGATGCTCTGTGCGGGGAGTGCGATGGCGGCAACGGGCTATTGCCGCGACTGCAATTCCGAACAAGAAGGCACTTGGATCTATGACAACGAGACTTACCATTTCTTTTCCTGCTCGAATTGCGGGGGAGAGACTGATTCCTTCCACAGCTTTGTAGAGAATGCCGACAGCAAATATTCGGCCGCTGACGCCACCTGCGAAAAGGCGGCAACCTACTTCAAAAGCTGCTCTCTTTGCGGTTTTGTTAATAAGTCGGCAACCTTTGAATACGGAGAACCGCTCGGCCATCAGTGGATAAAGACCAACGCAATCTGGTCGGGAAACTACGATTCCTGCACGAGAACGTATGTCTGCGAACGAAACAGTGAGCATACGAAAGAGGAGTCAACAACGACAATCACTTCATCCGGTGCGACGCATCCCAGCTGTGTGGAAGTATCTTCTGTAGAAATGTACGCATGGTTCTCCGAGCAGGACTTTGAAAAAAACGAGATACTTTTTCCGCCCCTCGGCCATCATTTCGGCGGCTATGTATACAACAACGATGCCACCTGCGAAAAGGACGGCACGGAAACGGCGACATGCCGAAATCTCGGCTGTGAGCAGCAGATTACCCAAACCGCAGAAGGCACGAAGCTCGGTCACAACTATAAACTCACAAGCACCGAGAACGGCGACAAGACCTACACCTGCAAGTACTGCGGCAAGCACTATACCGAAAAGCATTCACACGACTACGGCGAATGGACGGGCGATGAAAACGGACAGCAGACGGCGGAATGCAAAATCGACGGCTGCGAGCATGTCGGCAAGTCGGATTGCGAATTCTTCGAATTCACGCTGAATGACGAAACGTTCACGCTCTGCCCGGTTTGCGGAGCAATCTCAAACGGTGAACGCTTGGCACTTGCGGAGAATGCCGAAGCGGAAGCGGATGCGCTGCCCGAGGGCGAATTGGTGCTGCGCATGAACGGCGAATTTATGAGCATCGGCTTTGAATTTGCGGGCCGCCTGACACAGCCCACCGAGCCCGTAACCATTACCCTGCCCGCCGAAGCCGTGGAAGGCTATGCGCTGACCGTTCTCGCAGCCGACGGCACGGAAACGCCCCTCGAAACCACTGCGAACGGCGAAACCGTTCAGTTCACCGTTGATTTCGGCGAAGCAAAGGTTGTGCCGATTCACATGGTCGCCGCAAAGTAATATATCAATCCACCCCGGATAGGAGCAAAAACCTGTCCGGGATTTTTTATGTGCGCTTTGATGTACAAATCCGCCACGGTCACGATTGTGTTCTGCTTTGCCGACCGCAAAATCATTCGGGAATTTGCCCATTGCGGCGTAAAATAAGGTTGTTCCTCTGAGAAAAGTGTGATAAACTATATCGCAACAGGAGGGGAAAGCGGACGGCATTGAACCGTGGGTCTGTGCGGGGCTGCATACGGATAAGGAGATTGTTCGCTGTGCCGAATCGGGCGCAACGCTGATTACCGCCGATTATCCCGAGGAAGCGCTGTTCGCCCTTCGAAAAGCAGGATATCACGATTGACGGGAGCATAATTCAAATGAAAAATATACTTTGTTACGGTGATTCCAATACCTGGGGATATACGCCCGGCACGGGTGTTCGATATGCGCCGAATGTGCGCTGGACGGGCGTTTTGCAGAAAAATCTCGGTTCGGAATATCGGATTATCGAAGACGGTCAAAATGCGAGAACTTCGGTCTATGAAGATATGTGGAGCCCGTGGCGGTGCGGCAAGGATACTTTGCCTGCAACGCTGATTGCGCAAAAACCGCTGGATTTGCTGATTCTGTCGCTGGGCACCAACGATTTGAAATTCACCGATGCCAACGGTGCGGCGAGAGGAGCGGAAGTGCTGGTGAATCTGGTGCACATGGTTCAGGCACGCCGCGAAAGCTCTTTGGTTTTCCCGAACGGCGTTCGGGTGCTTCTGGTTGCGCCGATTCATCTGCATCCGAATATGGACACGCAGAAATATTCCACCCTGTGCGGAAGATACGCCGAAAGCCTGCGCTTCTCGGAAACCTTCGCGCGTTCGGCTGAATTGTGCGGCGCCGAGTTTTTCGATGCGGCGTCTGTGGCGGAACCGTCCGATGTCGATTTCGTGCACATGTCCATGCAGTCGCATCAGGCGTTGGGCATTGCGCTTGCCCGAAAGGTTCGCGAAATTCTCGAATAGGAGGATTGGATGGATTTATGGAAAAACATGTTATTGTCGTATCCGTGGATGCGATGGTTTATGAAGACACGGAAACGCTGTCGAAATTATCCGCTTTTCAAAAAATCTGGAATCGCACGGCGCGCGTAAATCGTGTGCGCTCGATTTATCCGTCAATCACTTATCCCTGCCACAGCACGATGCAAACGGGGCTGTATCCCGATAAGCACGGCATTCTGAACAACGAGCGCCCGATTATGTGCGAAAAATCGGGCCTTTGGCAGCATATGCGCAATCTGGTGCACGGGAAAACCATTTTCGATTATGCCAAGGAAAAGGGACTGACCACCGCTGCGGTTTTCTGGCCCGTTTCGGGAAACGATCCGTCTATTGATTATCTGGTGGACGAATACTGGCCGCAAACGCCCGAGGAGACTTCGGAGGAATGCTTCATCCATTCGGGATCGTCGCCCGAGGTTATGGAAAAGGTCGTGCGCCCGAATCTGCACTTCGTGGAGAACCGCCACCGCAAACATCCGCATTGCGATGCGTTTGTGATGAACTGCGCATGCAGCATGATTCGTGAATTCAAGCCGAATCTGCTTCTGGTGCATCCCGCCAATGTGGACGCCTATCGCCATGAAACGGGGCTTTTCACCGAAAAGGTCACGCAGGCGCTGTATGAAACGAATCAGTGGATGGAGGAGATTTTCAAGGCGTGCGATGATGCGGGCATTCTCGATTCCACCGATTTCTTCATCGTGAGCGACCACGGTCAGCTGAATATCAACCGCTGCGTTGCGCTGAATGTGAAGCTGGCGGAAGCGGGACTGATTGATGTGGCGGAGGACGGAAGCATCCGTGATTGGCGTGCATTCTGCAAATCGGGCGGACTGTCTGCGCTGGTCTATCTGAAAGACCCGAACAACGAAGCCGATTGGCGTGAAACCAAAGCCGTGCTCGATAAGCTGTGCGCGGAGGAGGTTTACGGAATCAGCCGCGTATTCACCCGTGAAGAGGCACAAAAAGGGGAACACCTTTCGGGCCCGTTCGCATTCGTTGTGGAGACCGACGGATACACGTCCTTCTCCAACGACTGGCAGCGCCCGCTGGTGAAGGTTCTGGACAATCAGAACTATCGCTTCGGACGTGCATCGCACGGTCATCTCCCCGACAAAGGACCTCAGCCGACGCTGTTCGCATTCGGCCCGCATATTCGCTCCGGCGTGGTGCTTGAAAACGCACGGCTGGTGGACGAAGCCCCCACATTCGCAAAAGCTCTGGGCATCGATATGGAAAATACAGACGGAAGATGTCTGAGCGAACTGCTCATGATTGACTGATTTCAAAGCGGCATTTCGCAATCAAACATGCGAAATGCCGCTTTTTATTACAAACCGTTGCAAACTGATAACGCGAACAGCACGGATTTTTTCTTGACTTTATGCCGAAATCTACATATAATATATATGATGGTCTACCTGTATTTCTTTAATAAGGTGGCTGACTAAAAGGAGGTTAAGTCCATTGAGCATTAAGCTTACTGTTGACGGCAATA
>CAVHAH010000124.1:0-5873 GCA_963633785.1 bacterium | reverse complement strand
GGCCTGCTGCATGAATGCGAATACGTTTTCCGCGCGCATTTTCGCACGATTCAGCATCTTCTCGCCGTTCAGGCGCATATTTTCCGCCAAAGTTGTCAGTGCGGAAGGAAAATCCGCTTCCTTCAATGCGTTTCCGAGAATTTCACGAATGCAATCGAGCAGCTGCCGCTCCCTGCGCTCCTCGTCTTCGCCGATTCCGCCGACCTTTTTGCGCAGTTTCAAAACATCCTCTCGGCGGGACAACTGTTCCCTGCACGCCTGCGAAAGCTCGCTTTGGCTTTGACGGGCGCCCTGAATAAATTGATTCAGGCGAACGGCCGTTTCAACCGCCGCATCCGCATTCAGAATTTCCGCGCGCAGCTGTTCGCCCAGAAGTGCGGCGGCAAACAGCGATTCTTCAAAGGATTTCCCCGCCATGTTCGGAGCGTCCCCGAAGCGCCCTTCCGCCACGGCATTCAAATCCGCATCACGCCGAACGCCCGAACACATTTTCACATACAAAGCAAACCGCTTGCAAATATCATCCACCTGCAAATACTGTTCAAACAGCGTTTCGTTTGCCGATTCGTTCATCGCATCCAGCGCAAGCATCATTCTCGAAAGATCCGTCCAGCTTCGGGGCGTAATTGCGCCGTCGGCGGTAATTCGATAAAAATCCTCGGGTGAAAGCCGCAGATAACTGCGCACAATGGGATGCACGTCGTTTTCGGCGGCGTATTCCAGCCAGGCATTCAAATCGGGTTCGATGCGCATCACACGCACGCGATCCATCGCCACGGCATCAAACGCCCGTGCCGAGCGGTTGTATTGCTCGGGATTGCCCGCACACACAATCATCCATCCGTCGGGCACCCGATGCGTTCCGAATCGCTTTTGCTGTAAAAGCTCCATCACCGAGGGCAGAAGCGTTTCGGAAACGCAGTTGATTTCATCCAGAAACAGAATGCCCTTTTTCTGCCCCGTTTGAGCGATATAGCGATAAACCTCCGCAATGATTTCGGACATCGTGTATTCCGTGACCCGCATTTCCGTTTCGCCGAATCTGCGCGTCACAATCTGCGGCAAACCCAAAGCGCTTTGACGGGTGTGATGCGTGAGTGTGCAGGAAACCAGCCCCACATTCAGCCTTCGGGCCACCTCCGCCGCCGCCGCCGTTTTGCCGAGTCCGGGTGCGCCCAGAAGGTAAATCGGGCGCTGCATCGATGCGGGAATCAGCGGCAAGCCCCGTTCATCGCATGCGGTATACGCCCGCAGTGCCGTTTCCGTTTGCCGAATGGCTTCTCGAATGTTCATATTTCCTCCGTTGAGACGATGCGTCAGTATTCCATGTATTCGTTTCCTTCGGGCTTCGGCGCATCGAGCACCAGTGAATGCACCCACTGCGGCACGTCAATGGCATCGTAGCGGTAATTCAGAAAAACGAATGTGGTTTCGAATTCGGGCGGTTCGGACGGGAAAACGCCCCTTCCGTCCGAGAAAAACAGCACGCCCTTCAGGCCGAACAGCGTACCGTTTGAAACGTGTTCCCGAATGCGCTCGAAGGCAGGGCGAAAGTCCGTTCCGCCGCCGCCGATAATTTCCAGGTTTTCGATATAATGGCGAAAGCCTCGCAGATCGCAAACGGCGTCATCCCGCTGAACCTTCGCATCGCATTGCAGAATTCGCAGGTTGAACCGCTTGAAAAACAGGCCGCTCTCCTCCAGCAGTCCGCAGAGAATCGCCAGAAACTGTTGCGTTAAACCGCGCGAACACGAGCCGGACGTGTCAATCACCACCGCCAGCGTTTCCAGCCGCCGCTCTTCACGGGATTCCGACGGCTCAATCAGCGGAACGTTTCCGAATTGCTCCAGCCCGTATAAATACCAGGCCACCTGAAATTCATCGCCGCTCTCCCGCGCGTTTTCACGCATCACGGAATAACGCTTCAGGTATTCGCAAAGCACGTGCGCATCCGCCTGTTTCGGCGTCCATTCAAGTTTTTTGCTGCCTGCGGCGTCCGATTGCCGATTGCGCCGATACGCATTCATGCCGCCTTCGTTCCATTGAAACCGCACGCTTTCGCCGATGGTTCCCCAAAGCGCATGCGAATCGAGCGAAATCAAGCGCACCAATTCCGCGCGATGCCGAATGCAATAATCGTCGGTATTCAAAATGTGTTCCGTTTCGGGAAGCGTTTGGGCGTATTTCAGCCTGTTTCTGAATTCCTGCGCCGAGGCATTCAGCGCCGTTTCGGGCGCAATCGATTCGCTCAGCAGCCACGCCTGAACATCACAGGCCAAATCATTGTGCGCTTTCAGCTGCGGATGCCCGAGCAAACAATGGGCAAGCGAATGCAAAAACGCACGCTTTAATATGGAAAGCTCCGTTTCGGATTCGCTGCAAAAAAACGTTTCGCCGTCCGTTGCAAACGAATACGACACATCGGCAAGGCACTGCGCCTTCAGCATTTCAACCCACTTCGCCAGCGACGGATGCTCCCAGCAAATCGCATCGCGCGCACGTTCGATTACTTCCATTTGTTTTTATATGGCAAATATCTCTTGCCGACATCCTCCCGTAAAAACATCCGAATCCATTATACCGCATTCAAGCCGAATTATCATCCCCCGAATCAATATTTTTTCGCCGCCTCGGCGTACAGGGAAGGCCCGTCTGAATGTTGCCAATGTTTCAAAACTGTGGTATCATTATAGCAGTAAACGAAAGAGGGATTACCATGCCGTTTTGCAGTTTCGCACAAAGTGCGGCGCTTTATGATATGACGCCGATTGAAAACCTGTTTCTGATGGAATACCTGCCGACAGCGCCGGACGGGTTTCTGCGCGTGTATCTTTATGCACGGATGCTCAGCCTGCATCCTGAATTGGGCGGGTCTCTCGAAGAAATGGCCACGGCTTTGAATATGACGACGGACGCCGTCTTAAACGCAATGACCTATTGGGAGCGTCAGGGGCTGGTCTGCCGAATGAGCGATCAGCCGCCGACGTTTCAAATGCTGGCGCTGCGCACGGAACGCGCGGGCGAACCGATGGAAGCGGAATATTACACCTACCGTGATTTCAATGCACGATTGCAGGGGCTGTTCGGTTCGGACAATCTGATCGGGCCGAAACAGTATGCCATGGCGTACGACTGGCTCACGATTCTGAAATTCTCGCAGGACGCCGTGATTCGCATGGTCGAGGCGCAAATTCGGAAATCCCGCGCGAAAAAGCCCGATTCGGGGCGCATTTTCAAAAAAGTGAATGAGCAGGCGGCGGCGTGGGCGGAACGGGGCATCACTTCGCTGGAGGATGTCGAACGGGCTTTGGAAATCGACGGCGCCACCGAGAAGGTCGCCGCATCGGTGCTCAAGCGCCTGTCCATTCGCCGCAATGCAACGATGGATGAATTGAAGCTGGTGAATGTCTGGCTGAACGAATGGCATTTGAAGGAGGATGAAATCCTGAATGCCTGTTCGGAAACCACGAAATCCCGCACGCCTTCGATGAGCTATCTGAATTCCATTCTCGAAAACCGCAGAATCGGTTCGGGCGAATTCTTCGACGGCACCAAGGCCGTTTTGAAAGAATTGATGGGCAACTCCGCCCCTGCGCCGACCCCCGATCAGGTGCGCAGTTATTCCGCAATGCTGTCGCGCGGTTTCGAACCGCAGGCCATTCGCTTTGCGGCGGTACAGTGCAGCCGCAAGAACAAGCATCGGTTTGAAGAATTGGAATGGATGATTGACAAATGGGCGGATTTGAAGCTGTTTACGGGCGCCGCCGCCGAAGCGTATGTGCGCGACATGAATCAAACGCTTGATGCCGTGCGCAATATTCTGGCAATTTGCGGAACGGATCGCCGCGCGCAAATGGACGATCTCGCCCGTTACAGCGAATGGAAACAGAATTATTCGGAAGACCTGATTCACTATGCGGCGCAGTGCGCAAGGGGCATGCAGCTTCCGATAAAATACATGGACAAGCTGTTGTCCGCATGGAAGCTCGAGGGCATTACCGACCCCGAATCGGCGCGGATTGCCCACGAGAACCGGCGCACGCAATCGGGCAGTGAAATCAAGAATCCCGCATTGCAATACGCTCAGCGCACCTATACCGAACAGGATTTCGAAGGCTTCTTCGAAGATTTGGGCGGAACGGAGAATCATTAAGGCAATGATTGAAAGCGAGGAAATAGCAACGTGAATCGTTCTGAATGGATACGGACTCTGCTTGAGGATTATGCACGTCGGCGCACCGCCAACGAAACGGAGCTGAACGAGCGCATTCAGGAGGTCGAAACCCGAGACCCCGAAATCGGCCGCCTTCGGGCAAACAATGTTTCGCTTGCTTTGAATACCATGCGCGCGATCGTGTCGCTCACATCGCAGGAAGAACGTGTGGCGGCGGCGGAGAAAATGCGCAATCAGGGCATCGCAAACAACGCCGAAATTCGCCGCCGTTTGGGCTTGCTCGGTCTGGATGAAAACTATCTGGAAATGCACTATCGCTGCCCGATTTGCAAGGATACCGCCTATGTCGGCGAAGCGCCTTCCCGCTTTTGCGAATGCTTTGAAACCCGACTGCGCACGCTTCAGCACGAGGACGGTTCCATGGCGGGCGTGGACGAGCAGAATTTCAACACCTTTGATTTGAATCGCATTCCCGAGGCGGACGGTCAGCGCGCGCAGATGGCCACTGCGGGAAAAATCTGCGAGGAGTATGCGAATGCGTTTCCGAATGTGTCCCGCAGAAATATGCTCCTAACGGGAACGGGCGGACTGGGAAAAACGTTTCTGCTGAACTGCATTTACGCACGGGTGACCGATCGGGGGCTGTCCGCCGTTCGCATCACCGCATTCAAACTGTTTGAAGCGATGCGCAAACAGCACATCGGCAACGATGAATCCTTCGACGGATTCAATTCGCTGATGGAAGCGCCGCTTTTGCTGATTGACGATCTCGGAACGGAACCCATGATGCGCAACATCACCGTGGAATACCTGTTCACCCTGCTCAACGAACGGAATCTGAACAGGCGCGCCACCGTGATTGCCACCAACCTGACATTGACACAGCTTCTGGAGCGTTACGGCGAACGCGTGACCTCCAGGCTGATGGATCGCAGTATGACCGTTGCGATTCAGCTGAAGGGAAAGGATTTGCGCTTTCATTGATTGAAGGGACGAACAAACTTGAATACGCTTGAAACGAAGAACGCCGTTTATGCGCACCTGAATGCGCTGGGCATCGATTATAAAACGCTTCACCATGCGCCCGCAAAAACCATGGCGGATTGCGAAGGCGTTTCCGAAGCGCTCGGCGCAACGGAATGCAAAAACTTTTTTCTGACCACGAAATCCAAAAAGGTTTATTGTTTGGCATTAACCCGCCCGAACGCGCGATTCAAAACATCGGACATTTCCAAACAGGCGGGAACGCCCCGACTGAGCTTCGCCGATTCGCAGGATATGGAACGCCTGCTGAGCACCTATCCCGGCGCAGTCAGCCCGATGGGACTGATTTTCGATGTGAATCATCAGGTTCGCCTCTTGATGGACACGGGCTTGCGTGAAACGGAAGAGATTGCGTTTCACCCCTGCGACAACACCGAATCGCTCGCCATGAAAACCGACGATTTCCTGAATCGCTTTCTTCCGTCGGTTCAAAGACAGGTTGAATGGATTGAAATTCACGATTTCGAGATGGAGGAATCCCGATGAACATACAGATTTTCGGCACCAAAAAGTGCAGCGAAACCCGAAAGGCAGAGCGTTTTTTCAAGGAACGCGGCATTAAATACCAGTTCATCGACCTTAAAGAAAAGGGCATCAGCAAGGGCGAATTCAATGCCGTTGCCCAAGCCAACGGCGGATTGGAAAACATGGTCGA
>CAVHAH010000123.1:5413-5929 GCA_963633785.1 bacterium | reverse complement strand
TTTGCATATTCCTGCAGCTGCTGACAAGGTTTATGCTTTTGAAAACACGCTCTAAGTTGTGCCGTGGAAAAATCAGAGCAGGATATTGTTGATCTTTTGCGGACAATTGAGGTGGATGGCTACTATCTCCGTAATTTGTGGGAAAATCAAATTTTCGGTTATGCTATTGCACATAAGGAAATGCAAATCAACGGTGAGGATTCCGCAGTGCTGTTTGTCATCGCCAGAGGCAGTAAAGAAATTCCCGAGTTCGTTATGGATGCTATGCCTACAAAGAATCGATTTTTCAATTATACGGCTTATGACTATGCGTATCAATTTGACATGAAGATCAATGACGGCATCAGCGAATATATCGAGACACATCCCGATTTGCTGGATAAGCCGCTTAAGGTCTTTGTTACCGGTCATAGTCTTGGCGGTGCCGCTGCCAATCTTGTGGCTGCCACCTTTACGTTGTATGAATGGTGGGGCAACTACCTATCCAATGAGGATATTTTCGCATATACCTATGGT
>CAVHAH010000123.1:0-5403 GCA_963633785.1 bacterium | reverse complement strand
ATGCCGGAGCAACTGTAGATTTTAAAGAGAGCCTATTTGAGAAATCAGCCTGTGTATACGACAACGAATTGGCAACGCTCGGTGCGATACTGAGTTGTGCGGTGGAAAAATCAGAGCAGGATATTGTTGATCTTTTGCAGACAATTGAGGTAGATGACTACGATCTCCAAAATTTTGGGGGAAACGAAAGTTTTGCCTTTGCCGTTGCACATAAGGAGATGCGACTCAACGGGGAGGATGCTGTGGTGCTGTTTGTCATCGCCAGAGGCACCCAAACTTTTGCTGAGACCGTTTTGGATGCTATGCCTGCAAAGGATCCCTTTTTCAATTATAAGGCTTATGACTATGCGTATAAATTTTACGAGAAGATCAATAATGACGGCATTAGCGAATATATCAGGAAATATCCCGAATTGCTGGATAAGCCGCTTAAGGTCTTTGTTACCGGCCACAGCCTTGGCGGTGCAGGTGCCAACCTTGTGGCTGCCAACTTTACGTTGTACGAGTGGTGGGGCAACTACCTATCCAATGAGGATGTTTTTGCATATACCTATGGTGCCATTGACTCCATCGATGTAAAAGCGCCGATTATGGACGGGTTTGAAAACATCCATAATATTTATAATTTCTATGACACCTTTGGTCCGAATGGCTGGATACTCTTTACCGCCAGCGGTAATTCCGGTGAAGGAAAATTCGGACATATTGATAAGTTTGGTCATCCTTACACGACCGGTCCTTTAACTGAAATGAATAATCATTTAATTGAAAATTATCTCAATTCCATTGTGCAGGGGGAAGTGCGCTGCGGAAGGTATTCTTCAAAATGAAACACCGACTGTTCCATAGATGCGGAAGCCTCGAGGAACAGCACGGCCGTCGGGCTAATTGTGTATAATCAGATGGGTTGGAAGAAGTTTTCGTGACGAGACAATCCGGCGATGGCGGGATTGACCTTACCGCAGTAAGAAGGGGTATCGGCGACTTGGCTAACTCGGTTGATGAACCGTTTTATGTACAGGCGAAAAGGTATTCTCCGGACAGCATCGTTTCTCCGGAGAAAATTCGTGCATTAAGAGGGTCTTTCAGAAACGGTGTCGGTTTGTTCATTACAACGGGAAGAGTATCCGAGAATGCAAAGAATGAAGCTCGGCAGATGGACCCGAGCAGGCCTATCATTGTTGTGGATGGTAAGGAACTGATCAACTCTTGTATTGAACGGGAAATCGGGTTTACATTTAAACCGGTATTCAGCAAAAACGCCCTTGACAGTATTATGCAAAGAACAGCCAATGCTCGAACCGACCAAGACGTTACGGTTGAACGGGTGGTAACCGAAAACGATATAAGAGCTTATATTTTGATTTTGCCGCGTATCATCAAAGAACGCCTTCCCGAAGATGCCTCTGTTATCAACATTAGGTTCGGCAATTCATCCTATAAGGAATACCGAATTGATGCGCAAGGAAGATACGTAGGCGGTATTTCAAAAGCTTACAGAGACTTCGGACTGAGACAGCCTGACGGGGTGTTCGTGTCAAAGCGCGCCGTGTGGCATATCGAGCCGGATTCAAAATTCACGGTGGAATTTAAGGATATATAAGAAAATTCAATACACAGCGGATGTGCCTCCGATTTTCTGCTAGGGTGTGTTTCTAAAAGGAAAAACTGCAAGTTTGAGCAGATTTTTCGTCAGATCAAGGATGGAAACCGTAGGTTTAGTGGGGCTAAATCAAGGTTTTCAGACGAAGAAGGCCGGAAACCGTTTAGGTTTCCGGGTCTGCCTGTAGGCAGACTGCCGACGGCTCAATCGAAGATTGAGACGCGGCACCGTTCTGGCGGAAAAGATGCCAAAATTGCAGTTTAGGGAATTTTAGAAACATGCCCTAATTGCATGGTAATTATACATCAAAGGAATCCGAAATACAAGAAGGCTGCGAAAGATTTGACCTGATGGTCATTCTTTCACAGCCTTTGTTCTATTTTACAGCAGTTTCGACAGGAATTCCTGCGCTCTGGGGTTGTTCGGATGATTGAAGAACTGATTCGGTTCGGCGTCTTCCAGAATCTTGCCGCCGTCCATGAACAGCACACGGTCGCCCACTTCACGGGCGAATCCCATTTCGTGGGTAACGACCACCATCGTCATGCCCGATTTCGCCAAATCCTTCATAACTTCCAGAACCTCGCCCACCATTTCGGGGTCGAGCGCGGAGGTCGGCTCGTCAAACAGCATCACGTCCGGCTCCATGCACAGCGCGCGAACAATCGCAATGCGCTGTTTCTGACCGCCCGAAAGCTGGCTGGGATAGGCATTCGCGCGATCCGCCAAGCCCACGCGTTCAAGCAGCGTCATGGCCTGCTTTTCGGCTTCGGCCTTGGATTTCTTGCGCAGCTCCATCGGCGCAACGGTCAGATTGCGCAGAATCGTCATGTTCGGGAACAGGTTGAAATGCTGAAACACCATGCCCATCTTGCGGCGGTGCAGGTTGATATTCACTTTCGGGTTCGTGATGTCCACGCCTTCGAAAGTGATTGTGCCGCCCGTGGGCAGCTCCAGCAGGTTCAAGCAGCGCAGGAAGGTGGATTTTCCGCTGCCGGAAGGGCCGATAACCACAACCACCTCGCCGCGGTGAATGTCGGTGGAAACGCCGTTGAGCGCCTTGATGCCGTTGCCGGTTTTGAAGGTTTTTTCCAAATCACGCACCTGAATCAATACATCAGTGGTCACTGTTTCTCAGCCTCCTCTCGAGCAAGCTAACCAGCTTGGAAAAGAACATAACGAATACCAGATAAATCAGCGCAACCGCAATCAGCGGCAGGAACGGCGAATACGTGCGGCTGCGGATGATGTCGCCGCCCTTGGTCAAATCCTGAACCGCCACATAGCCCGCAACGGACGTTTCCTTCAGCAGGGCGATGAATTCGTTCGCCAGCGCCGGCAGAACGTTTTTGATGGTTTGCGGAATAATCACGAAGCGCATCGTTTGGAAATAGTTGAATCCCAAACTGCGGCCGGCTTCGAACTGTCCCTGATCGATGGACATGATGCCGCCGCGCACGATTTCGGCAACGTATGCGCCCGAATTCAAGCCGAACGCCAGCGCCGCAACCATTGTGCCGTTATCGGAAGAGGCGAAAATCACGAAGAAGATAATCATCAGCTGAACCACAACAGGCGTTCCGCGCAGCACCGTAAGATACACCTTGCAGATGCCGTTGAAGAATCCGAAAACCGTTCTGCCGAACGATTTGCGCGCGCCTTCACGGGTTTTGTCGTAAGTGGAGCGCACCATGGCGATAACCACGCCGATGATGATGCCCAGAATTCCCGAAAGCAGGGTAATCAGCAATGTGTTGCCCAAACCGGACAACAGGTATTTCCAGCGGTTCGCCTGAATGAAATTCAAAGTGAAATCCGCCTTAAAGTCCTCAAACCAGGCTTGCACGAGCATAACCTCCTATATATAAAGGATACGGAAATAACGCACGATGAGGGCTATCTCCTTTTTGATGAGACAGCCCTCTGCGCCGCAATGAAGCGTTTACTTATTCTGCCTTGATGTACTTACCGATGATTTCGGCAACCGTGCCGTCGTCAATCAGCTCCTGCAGAGCCGCATTGAACTGCTCGGTCAGTGCGCTGTCCTTGGGCAGTGCCGCCGCATAGTCTTCAACGATGTAAGCGGTGTCGAGGATCTTCAGACCTTCGTTAGCCGCAACATACTGCTTGGCAGGCTCGTTATCGATGATAACGCAATCGATCTTGCCGCTGGTCAGAGCCAGAGTGGCATCGGTGCCGTTCTTGTAGCGCTGAACGGTGCCCAGGCCGGTGTCTTCGAGGTCGCCGGAGATGTAGATGTCGCCGGTGGTGCCTTCCTGAACGCCTACGGTGTAGTTTGCGCCCTCAACGAAGAGGTCGTCTGCGCAGGTAATCGGGCTGTCTTCGGGAACGATGATTGCCTGAATGCCGGTGGCGTAGGTGTTGGAGAAGTCAACGCTCTGCTTGCGCTCCTCGGTAACGGTCATGCCCGCCATGCTGAAGTCGGCCTTGCCGTTGGTGAGGGACGGAATGATGGATGCGAAGTCGATATCCACGATTTCCAGTTCATAGCCCAGCTTCTCGCAGATTGCGGCTGCGATTTCAACGTCGATGCCGGTCGGTTCGCCGGTCTCGTCGTCATAATACTCATACGGCGGGAAGGACACGTTCGTGACCATCTTCAGCGTTTCGGCCATTGCGGTGGAGCAAAGCACCATCATCAGAACCAATGCGATTGCAATAATCTTCTTCATTGTTTTTTCCTCCATGTGTTTTTCTTGGGGTGATGAACGCAGTATACAGCATATTCACTCGAAAATCAATAGCTATGCACGATATTTAACAAAATATGCGTTTAATTCGCATAGATATACAGGTTTGACGCTTCTTGCATTCATTTCGGAAATAATGTACAATATTGTCGGGAGGGATGCGCATGGAGGACTATTCATCGCTTGCGGCAACGCTTCGCGCTTTAACGGAGGGCGACGGCTTCTGGCTGTGTGATTTGGCGAATGCTTCGGCGGCGATTTATGCGGCGATGCCCGATTTGAACTGGGCGGGATTCTATCTTTTGCGAAACGATGCGCTGATTTTAGGCCCCTTTCAGGGAAAACCCGCGTGCATTCGCATTCAGATGGGGCGCGGCGTATGCGGAACGGCGGCGGCAACAAGGCAGACGCAGCGGGTGGCGAATGTGCATGAATTCCCGGGGCATATCGCCTGCGACGGCGCATCCAATTCGGAGATTGTGGTTCCGCTGATTGCCGAAGGGCGATTGCTGGGCGTGCTGGATTTGGACAGCCCGAAGTTCGACCGCTTTTCGCCGTCGGATCAGGTGATTCTGGAAGAATGTGCGCAGATTATCGCACAGGCAATAAAGCATCTCGAATTGTGAAAGGAGAATGCGGCATGGAGTATCGCATCGGACATTTGGCGTTTCGCACCCATGACATGGCGGCCACTCTGCAATTTTATACGGGCGCACTCGGTTTTCGCCATGCATTCG
Organism: bacterium; assembly: GCA_963633785.1. Lineage (GTDB taxonomy): Bacteria > Bacillota > Clostridia > Christensenellales > Aristaeellaceae > Faecivicinus. The sequence goes on along the minus strand of CAVHAH010000123.1, from coordinate 352 downwards.
GCATTTGCAACGACGAAGGCGAACCGTGGCTTGAATACGTGATGCTGCCGGACGGGCGTTTCATCGAATTCTTCTATGCCGACAAGGCGGATTCTCTGGAAAACAAAGGGTATCTGCATTTGTGTTTGGAAGTGGACGACTGCGAGAAGGCTGTGGCGGAGCTGGCGGCGAAGGGCGTTGTGATTCGCCGTGCGCCCGAAGTGGGCAAGGATCGCAACAAACAGGCGTGGATTCGGGACCCCGACGGTCGGGATATTGAATTGATGGAAATGGCGGACGACGGCAATCAGGCCGTTGCCCGCAGAGAAATTCGGTGGTGATTCGGAATGTATAATGAATTGAGCGAGGTCGA
>CAVHAH010000122.1:0-6003 GCA_963633785.1 bacterium | reverse complement strand
GCCCTGCAGCGAGCTGATGCCCGCGGAGAGCGTCATCTTGTCGAGGTTCATGTTGACAATCAGCGGCCACATCATATCGCTGTAAGCGAACAATGCGGTGAATACCGCCAACGCCATCATTGCCGTGCGGGTAAGGGGCATCATGATCAGCAGGAACGTCTGTCCCACATTGCAGCCATCGAGCACGGACGCCTCAACCAGCTGATTGGGCAGGCTCATATAGAACTGGCGCAGGAAGAAGGTTCCGAATGCGCTGACCAGGCCGGGGAATACAAGTGCGAAAATCGTGTTGAGCTGACCCATCTTCGACAGCATCAGATACTGCGGAATGATGAAAATCTGGTTGGGGAGCATCAGCTGCGTAAGCACGATAAAGAAGAAGAACTTCTTGCCGGGGAACTGCAGCTTTGCGAACGCATAGCCTGCCATGGAAGAGAAGGCCGTTGCGAAAATGATACGCCAGAAAATCAGCAGCAGGGTGTTCAGATACAGACTGCCGAAGGGCAGCGTTCTGAGCACTTCCGAGTAGTTGTCGAATCTCCATACCTTGGGCAGGAATGTCGGCGGAATCAGCATGGATTCACCGATGCCCTTTACGGAGGTCAACAACATCCAAATGAACGGGAAGATCATAATCACCGAGCCGAGGATCAGCACAAAGTGAATCAGGATTTTTCCGCGAACGCGATAATTCATCGCCGGCGCTTTTTTAGCCTGTGCCATTGTGTGTTCCTCCTTACTCATAGTGAACGAGTTTCTTCTCGCACACGAACTGAATCAACGTGAAAATACTGATCAGCAGGAAGCTGTAAAGCACGATTACCGAGCCGAAGCCCTTATCGAACTTCTCAAACGCCTCGCGATAGAACCAGGTCATCAGCGTCATGCCCTTGTTGTATGCGGGGTTCTGCGACTTAATCAGCAGATAGACCGTATCAAACTGCTTGAGCGAAGACATCGTGCGCATCATGACCACGAAGAACAGCGTCGGCGAAATCAGCGGGATTGTGATGTGGAAGAAGGTCTGCACGGAGGATGCTCCGTCGATTTGAGCCGCTTCATAGTAGGACTTGGAAATCGATTGCAGGCCTGCCAGAATCATAACCAGATCGTAGCCGACTGCGCTCCATATGTTGATTATCGCGCAGGAGAGCAGCGCCGTGTTCGGGTTGGAAAGCCATGTCGGTCCTTTGATGCCCACCAGCGAAAGAACCAGATTCAACACGCCGTTGTCCGCATTGAAAATCCACTTCCAAACCATTGCGACGGCCGCCGGCGCAACAACCATCGGCAGGAAGTAAATGCCGCGATAGACATCTCTTCCGCGAATGTTGTTGTTCAGAAGCGCCGCAAGAATCAACGCAATGAAAATGCCGACCGGAACGGTCAAAATCACGAAATACAGCGTATTCCAGGTAAACTGCCCGAGCTTCGGATCGTTAATCAGAGATACGTAGTTTTCCAGGCCTATGAATTTCGGTTTGCCCAATCCTTTGTATTTCAGCGTCGAAAGATAAATGGTATAGAAGAACGGATAGATGTTCAGAATGCACAAACCGATGATGGTCGGTGCAATCAGCCCGTACGCCCACGCCCACGATTTCGGGTCGGATTTCGGACGCTTGTAGCGGATCGGTGCCGCGGCGTTATTCATACGGCAGCCCTCCTTTGTTTTTAGAAATAGTCTTGCCGCGGAATCACGGCGAACCTGTGGATTCCGCGGCACATACCGGAGATTATTTTGAAGGATTAGCCTTCAATTTCCATGATTGCCGCATGGAGCTGATCGCACGCTTCTGCGAAGGTGATCGATCCGCCGTATGCGCTGGTAATCAGTTCGGTTTCGGTGGCCTCCCACAGGGACTTGTTGGGAGAGAAGGGGAACTGCACGCCGTATTCGATCATTTCGGTGTAGCAGGAGATGTTGATATCCGGGAACAAATCGGTGAAGTAATGCTCGGTGCCCTTGTAAGCGGGGATCGCAGCCTTGTTCTCAGCCTGCAGGATGTTGCCTTCTTCAGAGCCGCAGAACTTGATGAAATCCTTCACAACGTCGGGGTTCTTGGTGGTTGCGCTTCCGCCGTAGCCCAGGCCGTTGTAGATGCTTGCACGGGTCTTGCCCATCGGCAGCACGCACAGGTCGAACTTGCCGTTGATAACTTCGTTGGAGGTGTATGCGCTCATGTTCCAGGAACCGGTGAAGCACATTGCGAGCTTGCCTGCACGGAACTGATCGTCAACGCCCATATCCACGAAGGATTCCAGCGACGGAGAAACGCCGTCCACCAGCATCAGATCTGCCCAGGTCTGAATGGCTTCCTTGGTGGCTTCGAGATCGTAACCGGAAACGCCGTCTTCAAAGGCGAAGCCTTCGTTCTGGTATACGAAGTTCAGGTAACCGGACTGCGTATCGTTCGGTGCGCCGAAGCCGTAGATGCCCTTTTCGGTATCGGTCAGGCGCTTTGCAACTTCGCGCAGGGTCTCCCAAGTCCAGGTGTCATCCGGATAGGGCTCGCCGGCTGCATCGAAGATTTCCTTGTTGTAAACCAGCGCGATGGTATCGTAATCCTTCGGTACCGCCAGCTGGGTGCCTTCATAGTTGTACAGAGCGGTGATGCCTTCCGGATATACGCTGTAATCGATGTCCAGATCGCTCAGGTCCAGCATGATGCCGGCATCCGCATACTTGAAGAACTGGTTGGAGTGCATCCAATAAACATCAGGCATTTCGCCGCCCATGGCTGCCGCTTCGAGCTTGGTCCAATATTCGCTCCACGGGGTAACCTGAGTTTCGATTTTCACGCCGGGATGAGCTGCTTCGTAAGCATCTGCGATTGCACGCATGCCGGGTTCCTGGTTGGTATCCCAGAATGCGAAGGTAATCGTGACTTCTTCAGCGCTTGCCATCGGAACGACGGACAAAAGCATCAGAACGGCCAACATAAGAGTAAGCAGTTTTTTCATGGATTGTTCCTCCTTTATTTGCGCTTAACGCGATGTAAATAGTATATTATAAAGTAAACGATATGTCAATAGTTGCCGCAAAATTTTTGCCTATAATGATTGATATTCAACAAAAACAATATATACGGGTGAATTCCGATACAAATGTATGTTTCCGTTCCGTGCGGCGGATGTAAGGGAATACCGCACAAACGGGGCGGTAGGCCGAATCGTGAATTTTGCGGCAGATGGAATTGCAAAAAGTTCCGAAGTGCGCTATAATAATAATGGAAATTGATACCTTACGGAGGATTTAACAGATATGGCCGGAAAACCGCTTCGGGAAACCTATGAAGATTATGAAGCTCCGAACAATGTGCCGAAAATCATGGCTTGCGTGGTTTTGTATTTGCTTGCGGGGCTTTTCATTTACACGCTCGTTTCAAACGGCATTTTTCCGCAGCTGAAGGAAGTTCTGTGCGGTTTGGGCGGTATGCTGGCGTTTTTGATTCCCGCCTTTTTCATTTGGCTGGCCACGGTTTTGCTGCTGGTGGTTCGCAATAAAAAGCCGAATGCGCTGCGCTGTATTTGCGCAGGGCTTCTGTTTGTGTGCGCAGGCGGTCTGTTCCACGTGTTTTTTGTGGACGAAATCCGCACGCGCTATATGAACGCAATCAACCTGAGCAATCATGTTGTGCAAACCTATAAGAATCAGGCCGGCGGCGGCGCAATCGGTGCGCTCACGGCGTGGGGACTGCAAAGCCGTTTGGGAACGGTTATTGCCGCGCTGATTCTGTTTACGCTGTTCGTGCTTTTGCTGATGGGCACGGGCATTCCCGCGCGCATTCTTCGCAAAGTCCGCGCGAATCGCGACGAGCTTTTCGACGGTTACGATGATTTCGAGCGCCCCGATGCCGTGCATATTCTCGAAAAAGACGAGCCCGTTCGCCGTCAAAAGCGCAGCGTTCCCAAAGAAGCCCCCTCCCCCGAACCCGTTCGCAGGCGCAGAAACGCCGCTCCCGAAACCAGCCGTGAAGCCGAACCCGTTCGCAGAAGCGGACGCAGTGCGCTGCAGGACGATGCATACGAATCCGCTTCGCAGCGCAGCACGAGATTCGGGCCGGTTCCGAGAACGGAATCGGAATACATTTCGGAAGAAACGGAAGCGCCCAAACGTTCTCCGCGCCGCAATCAGCTTTACACCGAGCCTGCGCCCTCCCGCTCCAAGCGCCGTGAAGTGGACGACGGCTCTCTGCCCGTGCGCAAGCCTCGGACGAGTGCCGAACCGAAGGCGCCCGTTCGTGAATACGATGATTCGAATGCCGAGGAAGCGAACCGCACCCGCCGTGATGCCGAAACGCCGAATCGCCCCTCCCGTGCCGCTTACGAAGCGCCCGCACAGCCCGCCGCCGCCCGTTCAAGCCGTGTTGCTTACGAAGACGAGCCTATGCCCGTCAGGAAGGGACATTCCGGCCGAGCCGAATACGATATCGATCCCGATGAACTGTTCGAGGTGGAGGACGATCTGACCATCGAACCGGAACACGCCGATGTGCTCGAGGGCGATTTCACCCAGCCGAAGGCGGAGAAAAAGCCGCTCGGCAAGCTCAAGCGCCCGACCAAGCAGGCGGAAGAAAAGGAGAACGAATACAATTATCCGCCCATCGACCTGCTCGATGAGGGCGAAGCGGTTGAACAGAATTACCGCGCGGACGATGAAATGAAGGCGCAGAAGCTGATGCAGACGCTGCGTGAATTCGGCATCAATTCAACGCTTACGGGCATTGCCCACGGTCCTGCGGTCACCCGATTCGAGGTGCTGCCCGATGCGGGCATCAAGGTCAGCCGAATCACCACGCTTTCGGATGATATCGCCATGCGCCTGGCCGCCATGTCGGTGCGTATCGAAGCGCCCATTCCGGGAAAATCCGCCGTGGGCGTGGAAATTCCGAACAGCAAAGTCGAAACCGTTCGTTTGAGGGATGTTCTTGAATCCGATGCCGCACTGGGCAGTGCAAGCAAGCTGGCGGTCGGTCTGGGCAAGGACAATTCGGGGCGATACATCGTTGCGGACATTGCGAAAATGCCCCATGTGCTGATTGCCGGTCAGACCGGTTCGGGTAAATCCGTTTGCATCAACTCGATTATCACGTCGATACTGTTCCGTGCCACGCCCGAAGAAGTGAAACTGATTCTGATTGACCCGAAGGTGGTTGAGCTGTCGATTTACAACGGCATTCCGCATCTGGTCTGCCCCGTGGTCACGGATTGCAAAAAGGCCGCAGGCGCACTGCAATGGGCGGTTTCCGAAATGGAACGGCGCTACAAGGTATTCGCCGATGCCGGCGTGCGTGACATCAAGGGCTACAACAAGGAACTGCCCGAGGGCGAAAAGCCGATGCCGAAAATGGTCATCATCATCGATGAGCTGGCGGATTTGATGATGGTGGCGCAGGGCGATGTGGAAGACAGCATCTGCCGACTGGCTCAGCTGGCCCGTGCGGCGGGAATGCACCTGGTGATTGCCACACAGCGCCCGTCCGTAAACGTTATTACGGGCACCATCAAGGCGAACATTCCCACCCGAATCGCATTCTCGGTGGCTTCGCAGATTGACTCGCGCACCATGATCGACCACGGCGGTGCGGAAAAGCTGCTGGGCAACGGCGATATGCTGTTTGTGCCTTCGGGCATCAACAAGCCGATGCGTGTGCAGGGCGCATGGGTGTCCGATGATGAGGTGCACAAAATCACTTCCTATATCAAGGCCAATTCCGAAGCGGAATACGATGCCGATATGATCGAGCGCATCGAAAAGGCGACCATGACCGATGCGGAAAAGGAAGATTTCAATTCCGAATACGACGACCGCCTGCCCGAAGCGGTGGAAATCGTTGTGGAGGCGGGACAGGCGAGCGTGTCGATGCTTCAGCGCAGAATGCGCGTAGGCTACGCCCGAGCGGGACGCCTGATTGACGAAATGGAGCAGCGAGGCATCGTTTCCGAAGCCGACGGTTCAAAGCCGAGAACCGTTTTGATTACCAGAGAGCAAATGAACGA